>CAZYCK010000008.1:0-15543 GCA_964646055.1 uncultured Thermoplasmatales archaeon
AGTATTGCATCAAGGATGCAATAGAGCAATATGGAATAAAATATGTTTTGCTTGTTGGCTCTGAATCTTTGCTACCCATAAGAAAAACCCATTTTTCATGGAAGTGGGAACATGGCCAGTGGAATGAAACAATGATTACAGATTTATATTATGCCGATATATATGATGCCAACGGAAATTTTTCTTCATGGGATACAAATGGAAATGGAATATATGGAGAAATTTATTATGGAATAAATTCTACAAATGATAAAATGGATTTATATCCTGATGTTTATGTTGGAAGGCTTGCATGCAAAAATGTAAGAGAAGTTAAAACAATTGTGAATAAAATAATCGAATATGAAAATGAAGAAAAGCCATGGTTCAAAAACATTTTGCTGGCGGGCGGCGACACATTCCCGTGGTGGAAAGGATATGAAGGAGAGGAAGAAATTGAAAAGGTGAAGAGCATAATGAAAAACTTTAATCCAATAGAACTGAAAACATCAGATGGTTCTTTTAAGCCAGCTAATATAAATCATTATATAAACAGTGGTGTTGGATTTTTTTATTACTCAGGGCACGGATTTCCCTATGGCATTGGAACTCATCCTCCAAATAATGATTCATGGATTTATTATCTCAGCCCTTATATGGTTGGATTGAGGAATGATGGAAAACTTCCAGTAATTTTATTCGATGCTTGCCTAACTTCAAAACTTGATTTTACATTTGGGGATTTAATAAATGATACAAGCCCATACATAAAAAAGATACTTTATAGTATAGCCAATTTAACTGGAATAAAAAATAAAAAAATAGAATGCTTCTCATGGAAATGGATTTCTAAAAACAATGGAGGGGCAATAGCTGTCATAGGAGCAACAAGGGTTTCCTTCATGGACATAGGAACATACTTTTTTAAGCAATATAAAGAAAATATAACTCTTGGAGAACAATTTTCAAATTTTGAAACATCTTTTATAAATGAAGAAGGAAAAGGATATTACACTATAGAAGAATTTATTTTACTTGGTGACCCGAGTTTGAAACTCAGCTAAAATCAAAGTTATGAACAGTTGGTAATGGATATATTTGCAAAAATGGTTTTTTCAATTGCTGCGTGATTTTTTATAATACCTGTGATATTATGGCTTTTCTCCATATAAACGTTCCCACTTTCTATCTACCCATCTCTGCAGTTCTTCAATCATCTCTGGGGTCATGTGGCGGAAGCGTCCCTGCCCTTTTATGTATTCCGCTACTGGTATTTTTTTCTTTGGTTTATATATATTTGTTATTTCTCCATATTCTGCTTCATATAAAGTCCACATTCCTGAATCAACAGCTTTTCTCGCTATTTCAACAGTTTTTGATGGGTCATACCTCCAGCCGGTCGGGCAAGGCGAAATCACATGGAAATACCTAAATCCTTCTATATTCTTCATTTTTTCAACTTTTCTAAGGAAATCCGCCATGTGGGATATGCTCGCTGTGGCAACATAAGGAACTTCATGGGCTCTCATTATTTCAGCCATGTCTTTTTTATGCCTTAACTTTCCTAATATTTTCTTTCCAGCAGGCGTTGTTGTCGTTTCAGCCCCATAAGGTGTTGAACCACTTCTCTGTATTCCAGTATTCATATAAGCCTCATTGTCGTAACAAACATAAATCACGTCTTCATTTCTTTCTGCTGCTCCCGATAAGGCTTGAATTCCAATATCATAAGTTCCGCCGTCGCCAGCTATCCCAACAACTGTAACTTTCTTTCCTTGCTTCTTCAAAGCTCTTGCTGCTCCGGAAATGCTTGAGCCAGTGTTTTCAAAAGCTTCGTGGAAATATGGAACTTTCCATGCTATATATGGGTATGTTCCTCCAAAAACAAGTAAGCAGTTAGCAGGCGTATAAATGACTGTATTTTTGCCCAGTATCTTCATCATATGGCGAACTATTATCGGCGCTGCGCATCCCGGGCATGCTGTATGCCCAGGAGTAAAATACTCATCATCAGGCAAATTTTTCAAATTCATTCTTCCACCCCTCTCGTATTTATCCATACAATGTCTTTCTTTTTCTTTCCATCTTTCACATCCTGCAATATCTTATACATTTTTTCAACATCTTTTTTAACAACATCTCTTCCTCCTATGCCAGCTAAAAAATTTATTATTGGTAAATCGTAGCCATATAAAGCATTTTTAACTTCTATATATGATGGGCCTCCCACACCATAAGAAACAGATCTATCATAAACACCTATAGCTTTTATATCTTCTTTTTCAAGCAAATTGTGTAACTCTTCATCTGGGAAAGGTCTGAAAAATCTTAATTTAACAAGGCCTGCTTTTATTCCTTTGCTACGTAATTCATCCACAACATCTCTCGCAGTTCCAGTTACAGTTCCAAGAGTTATTAAAATTACGTCTGCATCATCTGTTCTATATTCTTCTATTAGTCCATGATAATTTCTTTCAAATTTGCTTGCAAATTCTTTTGTAACATTTTTTATTATTTTTTTAGCATTTCTCATGCATCTATCTGTCTGATATCTCTCTTCCTGAATATATTCTGGAGGTGTGAATGTTCCTATTGCCATTGGATTGTCTGGGTCTAAAGAAGCAATTGGCTTATAATGTGGAAGGAATTTCATGACTTCTTCACTTGAAGGAGCAGAAACAGGCTCAACAGTATGGGACAATATAAATGCATCCAATCCAAACATAAATGGCAACAAAACATCATGATGTTCAGCTATTTTATATCCCATTAAGACCATATCAAGAACTTCCTGATTGTCTTCAATGAATGCTTGTATCCATCCTGAATCACGTTGAGGCATCATATCATTATACTCACACCATATCCCAATCGGAGCAGCAACAGTCCTATTTGCAACAGGCATGACAATTGGCAAATGCAATCCGCTTGCTACTGGCAGCATTTCATGCATTAAAGCTAAGCCTTGAGATGATGTTGCCGTAAATGTTCTTGCGCCTGCCGCGGCAGCCCCAATACATGCTGACATTGCAGAATGCTCTGATTCAACCATAATAAATTCTGCATCCGTTATGCCGTCATCAACAAATGTTGCAAAGTCTTCAACAATAAGAGTTTGAGGTGTTATAGGATAAGCAGCAACAACATCCACATTGGCAAGCAAGGCGCCGTAAGCAGCGGCATGGTCTCCTGTAATAACCATTTTTTTTGCCTGCAAATTCATATTCTCACCTCCCTCTTCATTTCAATGGCATTAAAAGGACATTCATTTGCGCATATTCCACAACCTTTGCAATAATCATAATTTATCTTTGCTTTATTATCAATCATTTTTATGGCTGCTTCAGGACAATAAAACCAGCATATCTTGCATCCTGTGCATTTTTCTTCATCAACAACGGGCATAAAAACGCGCCAATCTCCAGTCTTATTTTCAATAAATGAGCCAATTCCAACTAAGCCTGCTGATGTTGTCAAAGTTCCAATGCTTCCTCCTAATGGCAATTCATCGACAGTTGGAAGCCACTGTTTCCTTCCTTCAAATTTTTTTCCTGCCATAGAAATTCCTACAACTGTTTTTTCATACGCTTTTCTAGCAGCCTTAGCATTTTTTTCTCCTGCTTCCTTGCCTAGCCTTGCCCCAAATTTTTCAATTATGGCTTTTTCTATTGCATCAATACCTATCTTGCCAGTCGCTTTAGATATTGCCCCTAATATTGCTGTATTTGCTATTGCTCTTCCAATAGTTTCAAGAGCTATGGTAGTTGCATCAACTGTAGCGCATTTTACTTTCCTACTCAATTTAACTTCTTCGGGTTTTTTCTGTGTGTTTATTATGACCATTCCATCTGGCTTAAGCCCCTCTAAAACATCTTCACTTTCTATCAAAGTTTCATCAAGGACGACAACATAATCGGGTTCATATATCTGGGTTTTTATCCTTATTTTTTTGTCATCCACCCTTGTAAAAGCTCTAACTGGCGCGCCTCTTCTTTCTGCTCCAAAAAATGGAAAAGAAACAGCATATTTGCCCTCTAAAAAGGCAGCCAAGGCAAGAGCTTCGGCAGCCATCCTGCCGCCCTGTCCCCCTCTTCCATGGAAGCGTATTTCATACATGTGGATGGAAATACTGTTATGAATATTAATTTTGTGGTGAAAGAAAAGTGGAAAAAATAAAATTATAAATTCGGCTTCCATCTCATTTTACTTTTCCCTCTTCTGCCAATTTTTCAATTAACTCTCTCTGTCTCTTTGTTAATTTTTTTGGAATTTCTATTTTTATTTTTAATATCAAATCTCCTCTTCTTCTTCCATTTAAAGGCGGTAAGCCTCTCCCTTTGATCACTATCTCGTCACCATACTGTGTTCCCGCAGGAATTTTCACGCTAACCTTTCCATCTATTGACTCAATTTCCAGTTTTCTTCCAAGAACTGCGGTTGGAAAATCAATTTTTAATTCCTTATACAATGTTGTTCCATCTCTATAATATCCATCCTCACGCTTTATGTGAACTTCTACGAATAAATCCCCAGGAATTCCATTCTTCGGCATTTCTCCCTTCCCAGAAAGTCGCAATCTCATTCCATCTTCAATTCCTGGCGGGATATGAATTTTATATGTTTTCTTCTTCAATATCCTGCCAGTTCCCCTACAAACTGGACATTTTTCCTTTATTATCTTTCCTGTACCATTGCACATGTCACAGGGAACAATTGTAACAGATTGAAAAAATCCCATACTCTTCGTGATTCTTATTTGCCCAGTTCCATGGCATTTTGGACAGGTTTTAATGGCATCTTTACTTGCTGCTCCAGTTCCATGACATCTAGGGCATTCAACATAAGTCTTAACACTTATTTCTTTATCAATGCCAGTTAAAACATCCTTAAAAGATATTTCTGTTGATACCAGAATGTCTCTTCCTCTATTTTCCCATTTTTTTCCATGTCCTCCAAAAAAGGATTTGAAAAAGTCACTCTCTCTAAAAAAATCGCTACCAAAAAAAGAATTAAATAAATCTCCAAAGATATCATGCAAATCTGAAAAGTGAGTAAAATCACTCCATGTAAATCCTGTATCTCCAAATACTGTCCCTTTTAACCCCTCCTCTCCATATTTATTGTATATCTCCCGCTTCTTATCATCCATGAGAACTTCATATGCCTCGCTAATCTCTTTAAATTTTTCTTCTGCTTCTTTTTTATTATCTGGATTTAAGTCAGGGTGATATTTCTTGGCAAGTCTTCTATATGCTCTTTTTATCTCATCTTTTGTAGCATTCTTGGCTACTCCTAAAATCTTGTAATAATCCTTACCCAACGCTCATCACTTCTTTTCTTCGTAATTTGCATCCACATATTTTCCTTTATCTTTTTCTTGCTGCTGTTTTCCTTGCTGTTGCCCCTGTTGATACATTGCTGCTCCTATCTTTTCTACTTTCTTTCCCAATTTTTCTATCTCTTCTTTAATTCTATCAATATTCCCTTCACGATGTATTTTTTCCGCTTCTTTTATCTCATCTTCGATTTCCTTTTTTAAGTCCTCCGGTATCTTGCTTCCGTAGTCTTCTAAAGATTTCTTTGATGCATAAATCAATGATTCCAACTGATTTTTCTTTTCTATCTCTTCTTTTCTCTTCTTATCCTCTTCTGCATACTTTTCTGCCTCTTTCTTCATCCTCTCAATATCCTCATCTGACAACTTTGTTGATGCAGTTATCGTTATCCCCGTCTCCTTCCCCGTTCCTTTATCTTTAGCAGTAACATGCAATATTCCATTAGCATCTATATCAAACGTTACTTCAATTTGAGGCACGCCACGAGGCGCAGGCGGAATCCCTGTTAAATTAAACATGCCCAATGATACATTATCCTTTGCCATTGGGCGCTCGCCTTGAACAATATGAATTGTGACAGCAGTTTGAAAATCTGCAGCAGTTGTGAAAATTTTTGATTTTTTAACAGGAATTGTTGTATTTGCAGGAATTAATGGCTCAACCAGTCCGCCAAGAACTTCAACTCCAAGAGTTAATGGTGTTACATCTAAAAGAACTATATCTTTGACTTCTCCAGCCAGAACTGCACCTTGTAAAGCAGCACCTGTAGCAACGCATTCCATTGGGTCAATGCCTCTTTCAACCTTCTTTCCCATATATTCCTCAACAAATTTCTGCACGGCAGGCATTCTTGTAGGTCCTCCAACTAAAATTATTTTACTTACATCTTCCTTTTTCAACTTTGCCCCTTTCAAGGCTTCGTCTATGCTATGCTTCGTCTTTTCTATTATAGGCATTACTAATTCTTCCAATTTTGCACGAGTTAATGTAACTTGAAGATGCTTCGGCTCATTATTAACCACGGTTATATATGGAAGGTTTATTTCAGTCTGCAAAACAGTCGATAGCTCAATCTTTGCCTTCTCTGCTGCTTCCTTCAATCTTATATACGCATTTTTATCCTTTCTTAAATCAATCCCTTCTTTATTCATAAAATCATTCGCAATCCAATCAATTATTGCATTATCCATGTCGGTGCCGCCAAGTTGTGTGTCTCCTGCGGTTGATAGAACTTCAAAAACTCCTTGTCCGTATTCCATTATTGTAACATCCAATGTGCCGCCTCCAAAATCATATACCATTATTTTCAATTCTTCTTCGCTCTTATCTATTCCGTAGGCAAGAGATGCTGCAGTTGGTTCATTTATTATACGAACCACTTCAAGACCTGCAATCTCTCCTGCATCTTTTGTTGCCTGCCTCTGGTTATCGTTGAAATAAGCAGGTACAGTGATAACCGCTTTCTTTATTTTCTCTCCTAAATATGTTTCGGCATCCCTCTTTATCTTCTGCAAGAGGAAGGCAGATAATTGCTGGGGGGTATATTCCTTACCCCATATTCTGTATTTATAATCTGTCCCCATCTTTCTCTTGAATGCATAAACAGTTCCCTCAGGATTGGTTAATGCTTGTCTCCTCGCAGGCTCTCCCACTAATAACTGTCCATCCTTACTGAATGCAACGTAAGATGGAAATGCCTTTCCATACATTGTATTTCCTTCTGCACTTGGTATTGTTTTTACAACCCCATTTATATAAACTGCTGCTGCAGAGTTGCTTGTTCCTAAATCTATTCCAATTATTTTTTCACTCATTTTTTTTCACCTCCTTTTTTGAAACTATAACTTTTGAGTGTCTTAAAACCATATCTCCGAGCGTGTAGCCACGCTGATATTCTTCTACAATTATATTATCCTCATTTCCATCAACAACCCCTATCGCTTCATGCAAATTTGGATTAAATTCTTCCCCTTTTGCTTTTATTTCTTTTACATTATGCCCATCCAGAATTTTCTTCATGCTTTTATAAATCAATTTTACACCTTCTTTCAAATTCTTATCCTGCTCGATAGCCTTCTCTAAAGATTCATAAATGTCAATAAATTCTTTTATTATGCCCGCTTCAACAATTTTTCTATTTCTTTCCATCTCCTTCTCCATCATCTTCCTGAAATTGTCAAATTCCGCAAGTTTGCGAAGATATTTGTCTTTATATTCATCTCTCTCTTTTTCCAAATTTTTTATTTCCTTTTTCAATTTTTCCTCTTTCATCTTTTCCTCATTCATTACTCAAGCATATTAGTTCTTCCATATAAAAATTTCTACAAATGATTTATTCTTCTACCACTCTTTTTGCTTTTCCCTCGCTCCTTGGCAAACTATTTGGCTTTACAATTTCAACTGGAATATGCAGGTTCAATATTGAATATATTTCATCTTCAATTTTCTTCTCTAATTCATCAATATTTCCTTCTTTATATCTTTCTTCAGTTGGTTCAACTCTTGCTATCAATGTTGCCATGCTTTTTTTCTTTTTCTTAACAAGCTGATAATTTCCACTTGCTCCTTCAACACTCATTATTGCTTCTTCTACCTGAGATGGAAATACAATAACTCCCTTTATCTTAAGCATATCATCACTCCTTCCCTTAATTCTTGTTTGAATTGGCAGGGTTCTTCCACAATCGCATTCCTCCTCCATATATCCAGCTATATCTCTTGTCCTAAATCTTATTGCAGGAAAAGCTTCTTTTGTTAAAGTAGTGAAAACCAATTCCCCTTCTTCTCCAGGCTCGAGCCTTTCCCCAGTTTTGGGGTCAATTATCTCTGCTAAAAAATGGTCTGCATTTATGTGCAATTTCTTTTCCTCACATTCTGAAACAACACCAGGCCCTATAATCTCTGTCAGTCCATAATGCTCATGGGCAACAATTCCCCATACATCTTCTATTTTCTTTCTCATTTCATCGCTCCATGATTCAGCACCAAAAAGACCAAGATGCAATCTAAAATCATTTTTTGGGTCAAGCCCCATTTCTTCAGCAACTTCAGCCATATAAAGGGCGTAGCTCGGCGTCGCCGCTATGGCTGTCGCCCCAAAATCTTTCATAACTGCTATCTGTCTTTTTGTATTCCCACTACTTATTGGAACAACTGTTGCCCCTATTTTTTGTGCTCCTTTTTCGAATCCATGTGCTCCTGTAAATAATCCATAACCATAAGAATTTTGCATAACATCACTTTTTCTAAGCCCATTTGCCCATAATGAACGAGCCATAACATCTGCCCATACTTCAAGGTCATTTTTTGTATATGTTCCAACGACTGGCTTTCCTGTTGTGCCTGAAGATGCATGAATTTCAACAACATCATCCATTTCAACACACAACAAGCCAAAAGGATAATAATTGCGTAATTCCTGTTTTGTCAGAAAAGGTATTTTCGATAAATCATCTAAGCTTTTGATATCATCTGGTTTTATTCCTGCTTTCTTAAATTTTTCATGGTACATTTCATTTTTCTCATAAGCTGTTTTAACCACTTTCCTTAATCTTTTCAATTGCAATTCTTTCAAATCTTTCAAAGGCATGGTTTCTATTTTTTCATCCCAATATTTCATGCTGATAAATGGAAATCCATTTAAAAATTTAGCTTGAATCTTTCAATTTTTTTATAAATTCCTTCATATTCCCCCAATGACTGCCTTTCCAATAAATTTTTCCACATTTTGGGCAGATATAAAACTTATTTTGAATTGCATAAATATGTTCCGGCACTTTTCCTTTAATCTTCTCCTTTTCAATTTCAATTATTTTCTCATTACATACTATGCATCTTGTCAAAAACTTGCTCTCATCAATTTCCAAATTTTCCTCTTTAAAAATTTTCTTAATTTGCTTTTCCAGCCCGTTATTTTCAACATAAATTGAGTTTGGTGTTTTTTTATGAAGAAGTTTATCTCTTGTTATCAATATTCTATCTTCATTCAATGAAATTTTTGAAATTTCATCATCTTCCATGTCTTTAACATATTTTGTATCATAGCCAAGGATGCGTAGCCATTTCGCAAGGCTGCCGAGCATTTCGTCGCATATAAATTTCACAATAATATTATATAATAGAACATAAATTCTTTCCGATGACAATAATAGAAAAAATATTTGAAAGCCATAGCAAAGATAAAATTGAAGTTGGAAAAACAATATGGCTTGATGTTGATGTCCGAACAGCCCGTGATTTTGGAGGGGCACAAGTAGTAAAAAATTTGCTCGAAAATTATGATGGCAACTATATTGAAGATGCAAAAAAAACTTTTTTTACATTTGACTGCAATGCTCCTGCAAATACAATAGGATATGCAAACAATCAACAGATATGTAGGAAATTTGCAAGGCAAAATGAAATCAGAGTATATGATGTTGATGCTGGTATAGGAAGCCATGTTATGATAGAAGAAGGCATAATACATGCAGGCTTAACAGCAGTTGGAACAGATAGCCACTACAACATTGTAGGAGCTGTCGGCGCCTTTGGCCAGGGAATGGGAGATATTGATATAGCATTTGTTTTTAAGACAGGAAAAACATGGTTTGAAGTTCCGGCAACAATAAAAGTTAATTTTATTGGTATGCCTGAAGAAAAATGGACAGCAAAAGATTTGGCTTTATTTGCAGTTAAAAATTTAAAAGGAATTGTGCTAGGAAAAGCAATAGAATTTTATGGAGATATTGTTGATGGCTTATCTTTAGATGGCCGTATAACTCTTGCATCAATGGTAACTGAGATGGGAGGTATAATAGGGTTTATTCCTCCAAACAAGGAGATAATAAAATGGATGGAAATTACAGCAAATAAAAAAATAAAGCCTGTTTATGCGGATAAAGATGCAAATTATGAAAAGGAAATAGACATAGATGTGAGCAATCTCGAACCAATGGTTGCATTGCCTGGTAATCCCGCAAATGTTAAGCCTGTTAGAGAATTGCAAAATATAAAAGTTGATAGTGTTTTTATTGGCTCATGCACAAATGGAAGGTTTGAAGATATGAAGATGGCAGCAGACATATTGAAAGGGAAAAAAATTCATGATAACGTAGTGTTAAAAATTGTCCCTTCAACGAGGAAGATATGGGGAGAAATACTCAAAAATGGAATAGCTAAACAGCTGTTTGAAGCAGGGGCAATAATAAGCAATGCTGGCTGCGGGGGCTGCGCCGCCGGACAGATTGGGATGACAGGCGAAGGCGAGGTGCAGATATCAACGGCAAATAGAAATTTTAAGGGAAAGCAGGGACTTGGAGATACATATCTTGCATCGCCAGCCACAGCTGCTATGAGTGCCTTAAAGGGATATATAGGCAAATGGGGTGAATGATATGAATAATATAGATAAAACGCTTGATAGGATTAAAGGGCGAGTATGGAAAATTGAAAGAGACGGAAAGCTTATTGATGACATTGATACAGATATGATTTATCATAATAAGTATTTGCACATTGTTGACAAAAAAGAGATGGGAAAATATGCATTTAGCAATCTTGATGGATGGAAAAATTTTCCTGAATTGGTTAGGAATGGAGACATACTTATTGTTGGAGAAAATTTTGGCTACGGTTCTTCCCGCCAGCATGCTGTAGATTGTTTCATTTCATTGGGAATAAAAGCCATTATTGGAAAGTCATTTGGAGCTATATATAAAAGAAATGCAATTAATTCTGGCTTGGCAATTTTTGAATGCAAGAACATAGATAAATCAGATATAAAAAATGGGGATATAATCGAAATAGATATTGAAACAGGAAAAATATTAAAGAATGGAAGGCAGGTAGCAAAAGCAAAACCAATGTCAAAAATACAACTAGCAATATATAAAGCAGGAAATTTATTTGAATATGCAAAGAAAATTTTGCAATAAAAAATTCATAATCCAAATTGATCATAGAGCAGGCAACATTTTAGCAATGCAAAATGCCTAACTCCAAAACTCAATTTCAGTGAGCATGTCCTTTATTTTGCGAGACATTTCGTCTATTATGTTTTCTTCCATTTTCCCCTCCCCTACTTGTAAAATAATAATACAATAACATATTATAACATTTTCTAAATTTTTTGTAAAGGAATAAATATCATTGCATGATTCATTCTTGAGGATAAAATGGAATCCGAAATACCTGATGATATTAAAAAGGAAGTGGAAAAAAAAGGAGGATGGGAAAGGATAAAATCAAATTTACCTTTAGATAGCATAAAAAAAGTTGAAAAAATAATGAAGGTTCTTGCAGATGAAAAAAGATTGAAAATTTTATATGGCTTGTCCATCCAAAAAATGTGTGTTTGCATGCTTGCTGATTTGGTATCATGTTCTTATTCTAAATGTTCATACCATATTTCAAAATTGAAAGGAGGAGGGCTAATAAAATCGATAAAAAAAGGAAATTATGTTGTCTATTCTCTAACAAATTTTGGAAAAAGCATAATAAGGCATTTTGATAAATACAAGCCATAAATATCAAATATCAAAATGTATTAATACACCCTGCTAATTTTTTAGAAAATGTTTGATGATAACAAAAGAAAAAAAGATGATGAATTTGACAAAATGATAAGAGAAATGCAGAAGATAATAGAAGAAGTCTTCAAAAATGCTTTTGGATTTGAAAACATATTTACAGAAGGTTTTTCTGCAAGATTTACACCTGAAGGAGAGATAAAAATAATTGGAAAGGAAGAACCAAATAAAGATATAATAGAGGAAGGAAATAAGATATATGTAACAATAGAGCTTCCTAATGTAGATGAAAAAAAATTGAAGGTAAAAGCTAAGGATAAAAAAATTGAAATAATGGCTGGAGATGAAATAAAAATTATAGAATTGCCTGCAAAAGTAAAAGCAAGGAGTATGAGAAAAGCATTTAAAAACGGTGTTTTGGATATTGAATTAGAAAAGGCATAGCCTTTACTTTTTATGATAATACTCTTTTACAACATCTTTTGCTCCTTCCCTTTTTTCTTTTAAATCATTTAGAAATTCTTCCATTAAATCTAAAGCCATTTTTTTACACTGCCCGCATGTTTGCTCTCCAGCCTTGCACTTATTATAAATTTCTTCAAGTTCTTTATCATCTTTTATTAGCCCATAGGTAAATAATTCATAAATCATGCATTTTTCTGGCTCTCCCCCATGTTTGCGATGGTCTTCAATTGTCACGCCGCCGCCTGTCTTGGCGTTCCATATCTTCTTTTTTGCTGTTTTTATGTCATCGCTTAGAAATATTGCATAATTTGGTCTGCTGCTCGACATTTTGTTTCCATCCAACCCAGTTATGAAACGATGGTAAGTTGAAGAAGGCAACAAAAAGCCATAGCTTCCAAGCTTTCTTTCTTTCATTGCAAGTTCAAAATCAATTTGTCTTTCATCATCTGAATCAATGTATATTGCTTTGTAAGCATCATTTCTTTCATAACCGTAACCATGTTTTTTTGCTATGTTTTCTGCTATATCAAGTAATTTATCAACATTTTCATCAACTTTTATGAAGACCCCTATCTTATTATCTTTTTTTATGACGCTATATAAACGATGGGCACTTGCAATGTCTCTGCAAAATCTTATATGTGGGTCTTGGTCAAATCCAACTGGAACAAGCGTTGGCCTTATTCCTCCATATTTATCCAATTGCACGTGCAAAATATCTCCAGCTTGTATAAAAGGAGAAAAAACATGAGCCATATTTGTTGAACCATTGAATCCATATATTGCATTAACCTGAGATAAATTTGATTTTTTTGCAAGAATATAGCCCAAATCTTTCACATCTTCATTTTTTGATTGAAAATATATATTGCATGGTTTTAAGCCAAGAGCAATATAATTCAATATATACTCATTTATTGCAATTTTTTCAGCTTCTCTGAGGGTGTAACCTCTTGTAGCATAAGCTTCTATATCAGCAACGGCAATATGAATATCTGCTCCAATGCTTTGATAATATATAACTTGGTCTATGACAATTTTATGACCGAGATGCATCTTCCCAGATGGCATAAGTCCTGTCAAAATAACCCATGGCTTTTTTCCTTTAATTGATTCTTTTATTACATCGAAGCCACGATGACCAAATACTATACCACGGCGAAAAAAAAATGGAGGATTTGGCAAATCTTTCCATATTGGCTCATCAAATCTCTCTATGCCGAAGTTTTCAAATAGTTTTTCATAATCATATTTCTGTGCTCCCCATGGATCTATTTTTATCATCTTTTATGCATTATATAGCCATTAATTAATTTTACTTCATGCTTATAAACAAAAATGTATTATCCCATAATGGCAAAAATTACATTCCTCGGAACAGGCGGCGGCAGGTTTGCAACAATCACGCAAAGAAGAGCGACTGGCGGGATATATATTGCAGATAAAGCTTTGCTAATGCATGTTGACCCTGGACCAGGAGCTTTAGTAAAAATGCATGAATTTGGAATTGACCCAATGGCTACAAATGTGATATTTGTTTCCCATGCTCATCCCGACCATTATACCGATGCAGAAATTTTGATAGAGGCGATGACAATGGGCGGAAAGCGTCGTCGAGGAATGCTTATTGGAAGCGAGAGTATAATAAATGGAATAAAGGATTTTAGAGCAATTTCTTTTTATCACAAAGGGCTTGTTAAAGAAGTGAGAGCCGTAAAGCCTGGAGATAAGTTTTACATAAATTACTGGTATGAAATGGAGATAACGCCATCATTGCATTCTGACCCAACGACAGTTGGATTTAAATTAGCATTAGACAATGGCATGATTTCTTATATAAGCGACACCCAATATTTTGAAGGGTTAGCAGACTTCCATAAAGGAGCAAGGCTGATGATTTTATCTGTTACACGCCCTCTTGGAATGAAAATACCATTTCATCTATCTACAGAAGACGCAGTAGAAATAGTAAAAAAAGTTAATCCAGAGCTTGCAATACTTACCCATATGGGAGTTAAATTCGTGAATGTTGCTTCAGAACAGGCAAACTTTGTAACAGAAGAAACAGGAGTAAATACAATAGCTGCCATGGATGGAATGCGTGTATATGTAGAAGATAAAATAGAAATAAAAAAAGATTGAATGCAACATATATTTATTTAAAACCTATTATTAGTTATGGAGATAAGAAATGTAGATATAAAAGAACTGGCAGAAGTTTATGATTTGGATAATGAAGATTCTTTCATAAGCCTGTATATACATAATTTCGATGAAAGATTTATTGAGAAGCGTAGCAGTGCATGTAAGAATGCATTGAAAAAGAAAATGTATGAAAATTTTGAAAAAACTATGGAAATTATATATACACATATCAATAAAAATAGAAAGCATGGAGCAATATTTGCTTCCTATAAAAATAATTTTTTTAAGGAATATGAAATATTGCCATCAGAAAATTTGCTTGTTGTTGATTCCTCGCCATATATAAAACCAATAGTAAAAATGATGGATGAATATGATAACTACGGATTGGTTTTAATCAACAGCCATAAAGCAAAAATATACATTGTTTCTGCAGGAAAAATTGAGCATGAGAAAAATGTATCAAAAACGATAATGAGCAAGCATAAAAAAGGGGGATGGTCTCAAGCAAGGTTTCAGAGAATAAGAAAAGGAGCAATAAATCAATTTCTAAAGGAAGCTGCTGAAGATACAGAAAAAATTTTCTTGAAAGATAAAATAAATAAAATAGTGGTGGCTGGGCCAGGCGAGGCAAAGATATGGTTTAAGGAACATTTGCCTAAAAGCATTCAAGATAAGATTATAGATATAATTGATGAAAGCTTTCATGAAATGGAGCCGGAGATAATTTCTGATGCTGGCATGGTGATAAAAAAAGATGAAGAAGCAGAGAAAAAAGAGATTTTGGATATGTTAAAAAAGGAGCTATTAAAAAACGGATTGGCAGTTCATGGAATAGAAGAGACAATAAAAGCTGCTGAGGAAGAAAAAATTGATGTATTGCTTGTTGGCAATAAAATGAAAATAAGAGGATGGAAATGTGAGAGATGCAATGTCATTGGAATTGGAATAAAGCAAAGATGCCCATACTGCGGGCATGAAACAACAAGTGTTGATGTTGTAGAAGAAGTCATTGAACTTGCTGAAAGAAGTGATGCAAGAATTGAATTTTTCAACGGCGAGCTAAAAAAATTTGGTGGGATTGCAGCATTGCTCAGATATAAATAAAA
>CAZYCK010000009.1:0-15435 GCA_964646055.1 uncultured Thermoplasmatales archaeon
AATGATTTTTCTTCTTTTTTTCTTTTTCCTTAACTTCCTTATGTTCTTCAATTTTTTTAATTCTTACTTTTATTGTTTTTCCTATAGGCGCCGCCCCAACTATAATTAAATCATTTATGCTATCTACAGCAATGCCACGCATCCAGTCATTTATATCATTACCATTGCTTACAAGATTCCCCAGAAACATATCCAATAATTTTATCCCTTCTTTACTATACATCCCAGCATAATATTTTTTCTCATCTATTTTACCTGTAACAGCAATATTTCCATCTTTCATTATTGCAGCATCATACAACCCGCCGCCGAGTTCCTTAGCATACCATAAAATGCTAAAAGCAGAACTAACTTTGAGTAAATAATGGGTATATTCTTCATCTTCAAATTGTCCTGCCACGATATAATTGCCTTCATTATCTACAACTATTTTTCCAGGAAAAACATTTGTTTTAATTTCTATGCCTTTTTTTCTTATTCCAAATCTGTTAAATTTTGTTATTGCCAAGTCATAGTCTTCATTCCATACAGTAAAGCCAGCTGTTACTATTTCATCATTGGCTGCAATGCTGCTATAACCAGTATATTTTCTAAATTTTCTCCAAATCCTTTTCCATATCAACCTTCCATCATATTTTGAAAGTTTCATGACAAATCCTTTTACAGATGGAGGAACAAGCCTTCCACCATATCCTGCTATAAAAATATCATCATTTGAATCAATGCATATTCCCGTTGCTTCATTATAAAGGAATGGTGAATATGTTTTTTCCCATAAAACTTTTCCATCTGGACTATATTTTTTAATGTAAGCTACACAATATCTACCACTTGAATCATAAAATGAACCCACGACAACTATATTGTCATTTGAATCTATTGTAATGTCAAGCAAGGAGCCGATACTATTTTTTAATATTTCATTCATATTAATTGGCTTTGAAAAAGAAAATTTTTTATTAAAAATTCTTGGAAAAGCATGGTCATCCCACAAAAAATCACCATTCTTGTTATATTTAATTACAAGTCCTTTGTAATCTTTATCTACGCCACAAACGACAATGTTATCTTTTGAATCAACTGCAACTCTACAATTTGCATAACTTTTTTCATAATCTCTTTCCCATACAATTTCATAATCATATTTTCCCATGTTATTAATAAAACAATCTTATAAAGATTTTAGGAAAAGTTAAAAATAGCAAAAACCTTTTAAAAAGATGAAAAAATTTGATAGAGATGAGGCAAATCAGGATTTAGAAAACATCATACAAAAAATATTAATAAAAGAATTACCAATACTAAAGGATAGAATTGAAAAATTATGCGAGGAAGTTAAAAAAGCAAAATATATTATCTATGCTTTTTCAATCTCACTTTTCATAGTTGGTATATTTTTCTTGATTGTTGCTCTATCCCTCACTTTCCTTACAAATGGACTAAATAATTTCGGAAAATTGATTGAAAGCTTGGGATTTGGTTCAGCAAGTGGAACAAGTTTTGTTTCATTGATGCTACTCAATCCAATCAAAAAAATTAGGGATGCAAATTCAGATGCAAGTCAAGCAGAAATGATTTATCAATCATGGGAAATGGGCGTATTGCTATATATTCGGGCAATGGACATAAATAATCGTGAGACAATTAAAGAAGCAGCTGAAAAAATCAAAAATTTAACAGAAAAATCTATAGAATTAATTGAATCATATACTGAAACATGAAAAATATAATCTTTTCTTTAATTGCATCTCTCCATTTTTGATTCTAAATTGCTCAACCTTATAAGAATTTTCTTTCAATCTCTTTAAATAAATCATCAATGCTATTGAAATTTTCTATTCCAACATCCCAACTCATTAGCCCATAGACAGGCTTTCCATATTCAACAGCATATGCAATTTCAGAAAGCGTTCCATAATGCCCATCTATTGCAATTATGGCATCACCATTCAAAACAACTAAAATGTTTCTTGCATATCCTAAGCCTGTAACAATTTTGTAATCGAGATAATCATTTCCTTCTTGCCTGTCGTTACTTGGGAGTATTCCTATGGTTACTCCATTCTCCATTTTTGCTCCTTTACTTGCTGCCTCCATGACGCCGCCTCTGCCGCCTGTTACCAAAATGGCGCCAAGCCTTGCTATTCTTCTACCAACTTCTATTGCCATATTATAAATTTCCTTGCTACATTGCTCCCCTCCTATGACACTTATATACATAAATTTATAACCCCATTACAAATTTAAATCTTGCATTATCCAACGACTGATTTTTCTTTAAACACTTTTCCTTTAAATCTATTTATGCTGAGCCTATCTATTGGCAAGTCCAATTTTTCGTCATTTATCAATTGAGCAAGCAAACGTGCAACCATTGGAGAAATCATAAAGCCATGACCGCTAAATCCATTGCATTGAATGAAGCCTTCCACGCTTGTTTTTCCTAAGATTGGCAATGCATCTGGAGTGACATCATAAAAACCAGTCCATTGACGCATTACATTTATGCTTTTTAAAACAGGTGCATATTTTCCAAGCATATATGCCATGTGTTGCAAAAATGAAAAAGTTGATTCCATATAATATCCAACTCTTTCTTCAGGTGAAGGAATTCCACCCAAAATTTGACCTTCTTCCATTTGGCTAAAGTATATACCATGGCGGAATGATATTACCATTGCATCAAATATTCTTTTTATTGGTTCTGTAACCAAAGCTTCTTTTCTAACGGGCTTGTTCGGCAATTCTATTCCAACCATTTTTGCTACTTGGCTGCTCCATGCTCCTGCAGCATTTACAACAATGCTTGTTTTTATTTCTCCCCTGTCCGTAACAACACTTTTTATTGCATTATCTTCAACTTTTATTTTCTTTGCTTCTGTGAATTTATAAAATTTTGCTCCATGCTTTATGGCTGCCATAGCATATCCATAAACAGTTTTAAAAGGGCTTGCATGCCCATCTGTAGGACAGAATGTAGCTCCTATTGCTTCCATTCCTTTTGGATCTAAAATTGGAACAATTTCTTTTATTTCATCTGCATCAATTATTCTAACATCCAAACCTATGCTTTTTTGCATTTCAACATTCTTCTTTGCTTGCTTCATATCATTTTCATCATGTATTGCAATGAGATATCCACCCTGACGGAAATCAATATCATAATTCAGCTCATTACTAAGATTTTCAAAAATTTCAACACTCTTTTTTGCAAGAATTGCATTTTCTTTTGTTGACCATTGCTGCCTTATGCCTGCGCCGCATCTTCCTGTGGCGCCTGCTGCGATGTGCCTTCTATCTATGACAACGACATCTTTTCCTCTTTTAGCAAGCTCATAAGCAAGAGCGCATCCATTTATGCCAGCTCCAATTATTACAACATCAGCCTTGTTTTTCATCATCCTCACTCACCAGCCATATAGGTGTGGGAACAACAGGAGGTCTTGCCATTGGTGCCATAATTTCTTCTATACTTTTTCCAGTTTCTTTAGCCAAAATTCTTGCAGCTATTGGAAGGCATGTTCTTCCCTGACAAGGACCCATACCGAGACGGAGCAATTGTTTTAATTCAACTAAAGTTTGCACATTATATTTTCTTATTGTATTAATCACATCTTCTTCAGTAATATCCTCACATCTACAAACAATTTTCATTTTTCCACCTTTATATTTCTAACTACCATTGCAAGATTTTTATCAACTTCTATAGTAATAACATTTGTCCTGCCATGCTTTATTGCTATGACTTTTGCATTTCCAACAATTTTTCCTTCTCTATCCAAAGCTTTAACAATCTGCCCTCTTTCTGGCATTGGCAACATCTCATATGGCAAACTAATCATTGCTTTGTTATTCCTTATTCTAACAACGAACATTGCTAAGCCAGGGCATACTTCAACACACAAAGCACAGCCGATGCATTTATCATAATCAATGGAAGGAGGGTCATTTATATTTTCCATTTTTATTGCATTTGTTGGGCAAACTTCCTTACATGGATTGCATGGTATGGGCTGCAAACATTCAGTTATTGCAACTCCTTTTTTCAATTGTTTTTCATTTGGCATTTTTAATTGGCTTATATCAATCACTCCTGTTTCTTCGTATTTCATAATATCCCTCATATATCTTCTTCTTAGCAAATTTGGCTCTTTCTCCAAATATGCCGGCTCTTAATTCTTCAAGCCTTTTCATATATTCTTTCATTTTTTTATCATAGCCATGAACTTTTTTCAACGAATTTGATGCATGCAATGAAGCGATTTTTCCTTCTATGATTGCCGTCGAGGCTTCTTCAATATTTGCGCCGTCGCCTGCAACATATATTCCATCTTTTGTTGTTTCCATATACTCATTATGCAATGCAACCCATCCTCCAGCAGCAGATATAAATTTTATTTTTGCTCCTGCCTGCTGAACCAATCTTGTCGAAGGAGTTAAACCAACTGAAACGGCAATAAAATCACATTTTATATCTTTCTCACTTCCTTCAACAAAATTCCATTTTTCATCAAGTGCAACTATTTTAGCCCCTTCCACCCTATCCTTTCCATAAGCTTCTTTTATTGTATGCCTTGTATAAATCGGAACTCCATTCCTACGAACTTTGGCAGCATGAACAAAGTAGCCTCCAATCTTTGGCATTGCCTCTACAATGGCTTCCACGCCTATGCCTGCCTGCAATAACTGGTATGCAAGAATCAGCCCAACGTTTCCAGCTCCAATTATTAAACCATGGTTGCCTGGTTTAACACCATAAACATTTGTAAGGGTCTGCACACCGCCAGCCCCATAAACGCCTGGCAAATCATTTCCTTCAAAAACAAGCATATTTTCCTGAGCTCCTGTTGAAAAAATTATCTTTTTGGCTTTTATCTCATATAATATTCCTTCCATTTGATTTGCTGCAACCAAGAAATGATAGCCCTTATCATAATATCCTATTGCACTTGTATTTAGTAAAACTTTTGCTTTTTTTGTTGCTTCTTCTTCCAATTCTTTTGCAATTTCTATGCCCCTTTTTCCTGCCCCTTCTCTTGATGAACCAAAAAATTTGTGGGTTTGCTTTATTAACTGCCCGCCAAGACGGGAATTTTCATCTATTAAAATTGCGTCAATTCCATTTTCTGCAGCTTCAATAGCGGCAGCCAAGCCAGCTGGGCCTGCTCCAACAATTGCTATGCTCACTTCCATTCTTTCCTTTTTTGGCTTTCTATATGGAAATGATTCTGGCAATTCATGTTTATCACTTTCAACAATCATTCCGTCCTTAACCATCGTTATACAAGTCCTTATGTTAGGTATGCCGTTTACAGTCATCAGACATGATGAACATTTTCCTATACCGCAAAAAAATCCTCTTGGTCTCCCTTTTAAACTATGGCTTAAAACCCTTATTCCATTTGCATGGAGTGCAGAAGCTATTGTTTCCCCTTCATAAGCTTCCATCTTTACTCCATTAAAATAAAAATTTATTTTATTCTCTCTTTTAAATTTCAGGATTGGATGCTCTTCAATTCTCATTTCTTCACCTTTTCTTTCAAAAATGTTGTCATCCTCCTTTTAAATATTGCAGTATCTGGTGGCTCTTCCTTATCATCATATTTTTTTTCTAAATGACTTATTAAATCTATTAGCTCGTGATAAATTTCTTTATTTTTCTTTATATCTTTTGGTTTCATCAATTTTTTAGCAGTATCTGTCATAAATTCTTCAAACCATAATTTTTTTCGACTGGGTGGATGTGTGGCATTATATTCCATATTATGAGCTGCAGCTATTATAGCAGAATCAACCATTTTTGTCCCAGCAGCAACAGATTTAAAAAGACCAACAATCTCTTTTTCAGGGACATGAGGACATTCTTTTTTCAATTCTTTTAAAAGTTCTCGAGAAGTTTTGCTCATTTTTATTATCTTCATTCCTTCTTTATATTTATTCTCCAAAATTTTTTCGAGATTTCGCTCTGCATTAATAACGACCATTATAATGGTTATAGCAAAAAGCAATATATTATTTTCCCATTTAATTTGATTTCCTTTGCTTTCTCATTCTCTTCAGAAATTGTTATAATTTTAATTGATTTATTAACAAATTTTTTCCATAAACAATACTTTTTATTAATTGATTTGCATTTTATTTGTGGATAAAGAAGAATTAATAAAAAAATTGAAGAAGCAAGGATACTTAAAAAGCAAAAAAGTCATAGATGCTATGAGAGAAATTCCAAGAGAAATTTTTATTCCAGATGAACAAAAAAATTATGCATATTATGACATGCCTTTAGAAATAGGATATGGGCAAACAATTTCTGCTCCTCACATGGTTGCGATAATGCTTGAAGCATTGGATTTAAAAGAAGACAGCAAAGTTCTTGAAATCGGAACTGGAACTGGATACCATGCTGCCATGGTTGCAAAAATATCTTCTAAAGGACATGTTTATACAGTAGAAAGGGTTAAGGAGCTCGCTGAAAAAGCACAAAAAAATTTTAAAAAACTTGGGATAAAAAATATTACTGTTGTAATAGGGGATGGTTCTTTTGGATTGCCTGAATATGCTCCTTATACCCATATATATGCAACTTGCTCCGCCCCAGACGTGCCGCCTGCCTTGATAAAACAACTTTCTTTAAATGGCAGGTTGTTAATTCCTGTTGGTAGGGTATATGGAGAGCTAATTCTCATAGAAAAAAATTATAGGATAAAGAAAAAAAGTTTGGGAGGATGTGCTTTTGTCCCAATGATTGGGAAAGGAGGATATAAATGAAAATCAGGGTATCAATAGCAACAGCTTCTCTGCTGAAATTGAAAAATTATTTTATAGATGCTTTACCAACAACATTATATTTTTTAACTCCTGGAGAATGTAAAGGGGCTTGTGGTTATTGTTATATTCATCGTGGTTATTTAGCAAGGGTGAGATGGCCCGAATTTGATTTTGATGAAGTGAAAAAAAAGATTGAGGATGGAATAGCAAAAAGGATATGCATACAAACTGTATATAATGAAAAAACATTTGAACTGCTTAAAAAAATTTTAAATGGAATAGATACCAACATTCCAATATCTGCTTCAATAAATCCTATGGATGCAAAAAAACTTAAAGAATTGAAAGACGCTGGTTTAGAGAGAGCTGGATTTGGATTGGATGCATGCAGTAAAAAAATATTCAATAAATGGAAAAAAAATGTGCCAAGCTGGAATGAATACATAAATGCTTTAAAAAATGCAAAAAAAATTTTTGGAGAAGCAACAGCCCATTTAATAGTTGGATTGGGAGAAAATGATGAAGAAGCAATAAAAATTATGAAAATGTTGTCAAGCTATAAAATAAAAATTGCATTATTTGCATATACAAAAAACAACATTACAATTCCTTCATTGCCCCGTTACAGAGCAATTCAAATTGCAAGATATTTTATTGAAAAAGGCAAAGGAAAATTTTCATTTGAAGACGGAAAACTAAAAAAAATTGAAATTCCTTATCATGATGCAAAAGCTTTTGAAACTTCTGGTTGCCCAGATTGTAATCGCCCTTTCTATAATGAGAGAGTTACAAAAATATATAACTATCCTTATAAATTGAATAAGAATGAATTTAAAAATGCATTAAAGGAGGCAGAAAAATATGCAAGAATATATATTGCTGATTAGTAGGAAAAATTCAATAATTGTTGAAAAAGGAAAGAAAATAAATACAAAATTTGGTGTTGTAGGAGCAGATGTTGAAATTGGTGATATTATAGAATTAAAGAATGAAAAATTTGTTGCTGTAAAGCCAACTTTTATAGACATGTTAAAAAAATGTAAAAGAGGAGCTCAAATTGTAATGCCAAAAGATGCAAGCCAGATAATAGCCATAACAGGGCTCAGCCATGGATGGCGGTGCCTTGATGCCGGCTCAGGCTCCGGCTTCCTTGCAATTTTTTTGGCTTCTGTAGTAGGAAAAAAAGGAAAGGTTATAACCTATGAAAGAAAGAAAGAATTTTATGAAATTGCGAAAAGAAATATTGAAATGCTTAGGCTAAAAAATATAAAAATAAAAAATGAGGATGTTAAAAATTTTAGAGAAAGAAATCTTGATTTGATAACATTTGATATGAAAGATGCTGTCTCGCTTATAGATAAGGCAGTTAAACATTTAAATTATGGAGGATGGCTTGTTGTCTATTCTCCTCATATAGAGCAGCAAATTGATGTAATAAAAAAAATGGAAGAGAATGGTATGCAAACATATACAATAGAAAATATTCAAAGGAGATGGAAAAGTTTGCATGGATATACTCATCCAGAGCCAAGTGGAATAACGCACACAGGCTTTATGACTTTTGGAAGAAAAGCAATTTAAAATTTCCAATATTCTTGAGCCATTTCCATAAACTTCTGCCTTTCTGCTGGATTCATTTCTCGAGTTTCTATTTTTATTTCTATATCAAATTTTTTTAATGAGCCTTCAATTTCATCAATGAGCATATATTTTATTGGAACTCCTTCATAAGGAAGATTTAATATGAGGGTAACAACGCTTTCTTTTATTACAACATCTTTTATCATTCCCAAATCAATCAAACTTGCATTTATTTCGGGATGCATTATATTTTTCAATGCTTCCATTATTTCTTCTTTTGCCATGAATATAAATAAAAGAATAAAAATAAGTTTTTCCAAAAAATAAATAGAAAGATTTATAAACCCATTTTACCCCCCTGTTTCTTTATATATTGGCAAGAGATTTTTACATAAGTTAAGCCACATGTAAATAAAGAGCCCTAATGTGGGCACATGTGGCATCACATTCCTCCCCCTCCCCCTTTTTTAAATCCCAAATTTTTTATTTGAGATTTACATACACCTTTCAATGAAGCTTAAAAGTATAGTATATGCAATAATAGCATTTATACTGCCATGGATTTTGATTGGTATAGGAATAGCAAAGCCGATATACGATGTATGGCTATATGTTGGAAGCATAACATGGTTTTTGACATCCCTGCTTATTTTTCTCTCCTTTTATAAATTTTGAAAAGTTTTTATAAACCAAAGGTATTCTAAAATGATAAAAATGATATTTGGAAGAGAAAGGAAGGAAGAATATATTGATCTTGAAGAATATGGAGGCGTTGAAAAACAAGAAGAAGCAAAAATGTATGTTAAAGTAGCAGAAATTCAGAGATACGATGACTTAAAGGAATTTTCAAATTACGTTTATAATGGAAATCTGCTTATCTTGGATGTTTCTCCAATTTCAATTGATGATATTGAATTGGAAAGGATAATGAATGAAGTAAAAAGAATCGTTAGAGATATAGATGGAGACATAGCTGCCTTAGATAGAAATCGTATAATTGTAACACCATCTGGAGTTAAAATAGACAGAAGAAAATTAAGAAAATTCTAACCCATCAAATATTCTTCTATTTCCAGCCAGTCCATCCATTCTTCTCTGCATTTGCAATCCAATCCATCAAAAATTTTTCCATCCTGTTTCAAATTAAACTCATTTATAGCATCGATAAAACTTTTATCACATTTCCCGCAATTGTGCGCCCCTCGACGCAAGCCGGCAGCGACAACATCGCATCTTATAATGCCATCATAAATTTTTCTTGATTCTTTCAAAATTTCAACAACGCTCCATAGCCATGGAGGACGATATAGCCCACGTCTCCACATCTGTTCAACAATTGTTCTTCCATGAACAGCAACAGGATTGAATGATATTGTGTCCGCTATATCTTTAACTTTTTTTACGCTTTCTATAGCATCTTTTATTGCTTCTTTTTCTGTCAAAAAAGGAGGCTTTATTAAAATGTATATCCTGAGCTTTCTACCAAATTCCTTAACCATTTTTGCTGCTTTCAGCCATGGTTTATATCTAAATCCTTTATTCACTGAATATTCTAGAACTTTATCATTTGATGATTCAAGCCCCATTGCAATTTCTAACTCCGCTTTAATATCTATGCCTTCTAAATTTTTAACAAATTCAGGACGAGTTTCTATTATTATTTTTTTTGCTTTAGAGAATTTTTTTAATGCATATAATTGCAGTTCTTCAGGCACTTCTTTTTTATCTAAAAAACTCCCAGATGTGAAGAATTTAACTACTTGCTCACCATCATATTTTTCATAAGCAAAATCAATCTGCTTTTTTATTTCATCATATCCAGCATCATAAGTTTCTTTGAAATATCCACACATTGAACATCCTGAAATATGAGCCCATCTGCATCCTTTTGTTCTCAATATTATAACATGGCTATCAACAACTTTCCCATCAATCAATTCTTTTTCTTTCCATATTCTCGGCTTTTTAACATTCTTTGGAAAAGCTTCTTTCAATTTTTTATTTAATTCAATCAATTCCTTCATTTTGCAATCATAGCCCTTACCCAATCTGCAACGTTTTCTGCATGGTCTGCAATATCATCAATCCAATCAGATATTTTCAAAAGGTGGTATTCATCCATGGGAGTGAGCTTATCTTCCATTTCATAAATTTTTTTCATAATTGCATATCTAACTCTATCAGCTTCCCATTCCTTTCTATGGACATTGTGTATCAACTTTTTTACTTCCTCTCTTAATTTTGAAGCAAAACTTGTTTCAAGCAATTCCTTCATTTTTCCAATGGCTTTCTCCATTTCTTTCACAGTTTGGGAAACCAATTCCATGTGCTCTTTAAAATTTTCCCTCATTTCCTCAGGAATTTTTGTATGCCTTAAATCTAACAACTGTGCTAAATTTTCTGCATGGTCAAGTATTGCATCTTCTTCTCTCAAAAGCCATAAAAAATATCTTTTGTCAACAGGCATTAAAATTGAATGGGGTAAATGAGCTCTTATATTACCTTTTATTATATCTGCTTCATGCTCAAGTTCAGAAACTCTTTGTGTAACTTTATCAAAACCTGAAAAATCTCCATCAAAATATTTTATAACACCTTCTTTAAGTAAAGCAACACATTCTTTAACTTTACTCATGTGTTCAAATAAACCCTCAAATGGAGATTTTTTTCTATAGGCATTTTCAACAGGAATTCTTGCCATCATTATATTATTGATAATCCCATATAAATTAGTATCGATACAATCATGCTCGCTGGCAGGGTAAAAAGCCATGCATAAATTATTTTTTTAACAATGCCTAAATCAACTGCTTCAAGTCCTTTTGCAAGACCAACACCAATAACCGCTCCAACAACTGTATGCGATGTAGATATAGGCAATCCAAACTTTGAGGCTGTTAAGACAACTGTTGCAACCGCAAAATCTATTGAAAAACCTCTTGTATTTGTAAGGCTCGTTATTCTTGAGCCAACTGTAGCTATAACCTTATGCCCCCATGTCAATATGCCAAGAGCTATCCCAAATCCCCCAAGGGCAAGTATGTATATAGTATCAACATGATGCCATGCAAGGCTCAGGACAACGGCAACAGGCGCCGCCGCGTTCGCCACATCATTTGCTCCATGGGAAAATGCAACATAGCATGATGTCATCACCTGCAACTTTTTGAAAATTTTTTCGATTATTCCATAATCCTTTCCTTTTTCTTTTATTTTCTTTATCAAAAAATACCCAAATATTGAAGAAATTATAGCTGCGGATATGGATAGCAATAAAATTTTTTTTATATCTCCATTAAGAAATTCTCCAGCCCTCGTCTTCATAAAAATTGAAAGAGTTATTATAAATATTGTCAATCCAATAAAAAAAGGGCTTAGCTTTTTTGCACTTTTAATTGGTTCTTTTGAAGAAAAAATACTCTTTGCTATTAATTTAAAAATTATGAATGATATTATTCCACCTACAATTGGAGAAATAACCCATGAACTTACGACCATTCCAATTTCTTTCCATTGAATTGCATTCACGCCTCCCTGAATTAATCCAAACCCTGCTATTCCACCAATGACAGCATGGGTTGTTGAGACAGGCAATTCTTTCCATGTTGATAGAGTTACAAAAAATGCAGCAGAAAGAAGGGCTGCTAAAAAACCAAGTAAAATTGAATGCTGACTCATTGATGAAACATCAACTATTTTATTTTTTATTGTATCGGTTACATGCGCTCCTACCAAAATTGCACCCGTAAAATTAAGAACAGATGCTATAATCAAAGCCTGCTTTAATGTTATTGCTTTTGCACCTACGGCTGTAGCCATTGAATTGGCAACATCATTTGAACCAATGCTCCATGCCATGTAAAGTCCAGCAAAAATAGCCAGCACTATGATCCATAGCAGCATGTGGGGATAATGGATTAAAATTAAAATATCTTTTGATGAATTATATCATAAACAATAAAATGTAGTTTTCATTTATGAACGTGGATATTGAAAAAGAAATTTCTAATGAAATAAAAAAATTCAATGGATTGCTTGACTATGAAACAGCAAAAATACTTGTTATGGAAAAAAAAGGATTGCTAAACCTTCCAAAAATATCTGATGCAAAAGGAAATGCAAGTTTATATGCAAAGATATTGAGCATGGGGAAAATAAGGAATGCAGGAAATAAAAAAGTTTTAAATATTGTTATTGGAGATGAAACTGGATGCTGCATTTTGACTTTATGGGAAGAAAATGTTGGGGGAAAATTAAATGAAGGAGATTCAATAAAAATCATAAATGGATATGTGAGAGATGGATATTATGGAAAAGAAATAAATGTTGGGAAATGGGGAAAAATTAAAAAAGTCGAAAAGAAAATAGAAGTTAAAGAATGCAGCCCAAATTTTTTAAATTTGGTTGGAGTCTTAAATAAAAAGTATCCAACTGAAGTGTATATAAATGGAAATGAAGAAAAATTTTTTTCAAAAATTGTTGTAGATAAAAAAGAAATAATATTGTTGAATGAAAGGATAAAAGACATGCAGAAATTTAAAGAGGGAGATAAAATTTCAATAAAATGGGCATATTCTAAAAATAAAAAAATTTATTTGAATGATTTTGGAAAGATTGAGAAAAATAATTAAAAAGGAGTGGATATAATATTGTGATTCTAAGAGATGTAAAGAAACTTGATATTTCGTACATACCACAAAAAATATTGTGTAGGGATAATGAAATAAGAAATTTACGCATGTATATGAAAAGTGGCAGGGCAATCATAAGCGGGGGCGTCGGCACAGGGAAAACATTGCTGGCAAAACATTTTGGCGGGAGCGAGCATATAGATGCATACATAAATTGCTATATAAATAGGACAGAGCATCGTGTTGTTGAAGAAATTGTTCATCAGATTAAACCAAATTTTCATACTGCTGGGCTTACAACACTCGCATTATGGAAAGAAATTGAAGAAGGAAAAATGATAATACTTGATGAGATAGATGGCATGATGGCTGACGAATTAAAACATTTTTCTTATACATTGTCTCGTTTGAAGGAGAACGGAAAGGAAATAAGATATATTGCCATAACAAGGTCTGCAAATATCTTAAGGCAGATTATAAATGATGATGCGATATGGAGCACATTTGCGGATAAGGCAATTGTTAGCTTAGATTATTATACATGGGATGAAATTAAAAAAATAGTTGATTACAGAGCTGGAGAAGCAATAAGGAGAGATGCATACAATGATGATATTCTTTCTTTAATAGCTGATATAACCTTAAAATCCCCTGGGCACATGAGAACAGCTATAGATATTCTTAGAAATGCAGCAATGATTGCAGAGAGCAAAGGCGATGATAAAATAATGCCAGAACATGTTAGAGAAGCAAATCAGGAAGGATGGTTAAGTGACATCGATACCCTGAAAAAAAATGATGCAGTTGTTTTACTTTCCATAGCAAATGCATGCAAAAATAAAGCTTATGCCGAAAAAAAAGAAATAGAAGAGCAGATAAAAATAAAGAGCGAGGAATATGGAATAAAAATTGATGACTTAGATAAAATTATTGAACAGCTAATAAATGAGGATTTCATTTATAAAGGAAATAAAGGCTATACAATATTGAATTATCCATGCAATGAAATAATAAAAAAGATGGAAAGGCATCAATGAATGAATTTTATGAATAATGGCAGGAATACCAAGCTTACTATGCTCATCAATTTTATCAAAATGTTTAAAGATGGACCAGATGTATCTTTGCACGGGTCTCCAACAGTATCGCCAACAACAGCAGATTTATGAGCAAAGCTTCCCTTGCCCCCAAAATTACCCTCTTCAATATATTTCTTTGCATTGTCCCAGGCGCCACCTGCGTTGGCTAAGAATATTGCAAGCAAAAAGCCTGTTGTTGTCGCTCCAGCGAGTAAGCCAACCAACGCTTCTATTTTCCATATTCCTACAATTATTGGAACGATGACAGCAAGTAAAGAAGGCAAAACCATTTCTCTCAATGCACCTTTTGTTGCTATTCTTATGCATCTCTCATAATCCGGTTTTCCTTTTCCTTCCAAAATTTTATATTCTTTGAATTGTCTTCTAACTTCATTTACCATTTTTTCTGCTGCCCTTCCAACTGCTCCTAAGGTAAGAGCTGAAAATATAAAAGGAAGCATCGCTCCTATAAATAATCCAGCCATGAGATAAGGAGATGTTAATGAAATATCCATTTTAATATTAAGTTCTTCAGCTTTTTTAACAAATGTGAAAATTAATGCTAATGCAGTTATTGCAGCGGAGCCGATAGCAAATCCTTTTCCCATTGCAGCAGTAGTGTTTCCAACTGCATCAAGTTTTTCTGTTCTTCTTCTTATTTCATCACCCAATTCAGCCATTTCAGATATACCCGCTGCATTATCTGCTACAGGACCATAACAATCTGTTGCAAGAGAAATGCCAAGGGTTGAAAGCATACCTATTGCAGCCAATGCAACTCCATAAAAGCTTGAAAATTCATATGCAAGAACCATTGCAATGGCTGTAGAAATAATTGGTATTACTGTGCTCAACATTCCAACTGACATACCTGTCAAAATATTTGTGGCTGCTCCTGTTTTTGCTGCCTCTGCAATGCTTCTGGCTGGCTTTCTCTGGTGAGATGTATAATATTCAGTCGATAATCCAATTATGACGCCATCTATTAAGCCAACAATTATTGCATAAAATGGATTCAAATCTTTTAAAAGCCAGTATGTTGTTACGCCAGCAAGAATAGCAAATATGATTGCTGCCCCAAATAATCCATTTCTTAGAGCTGTATAAGGATTTTTAGCTTTAACAAAAATCATTGCAATTAGAGACGAAAATATTCCGAGGGATGCAACAAGCATTGGATAAATCTCTCCATAAGCATAGGATAAAATCAAACCAAGGCTCATTCCAGATATTATTGAATCAACATAACTTTCGAATAAATCTGCTCCCATACCTGCAATATCTCCAACATTGTCTCCAACATTATCGGCTATGACTGCAGGATTACGAGGGTCGTCTTCAGGAATGCCAGCTTCAACTTTTCCAACCAAATCTGC
>CAZYCK010000010.1:0-15078 GCA_964646055.1 uncultured Thermoplasmatales archaeon
AAGTCATCATCCCAAAAGAAAGCATAATAAGAGAAGGAGATGAGGTTGAAATAATTCATAATAATAAAAGATACGTGTTTCCAAAAGAAGATTGCGCCATACTTCCAATAAAAACATCGTCTGCAGAAAGCATCGCTTCGTATATTTTGCAAGAGTTTTTAAGTAAGGTAAATATAAAGGAGAATATAGATGAAGTAGCTATTGGAATAGACGAAGGTTATGGACAAGGAGCATGGGCAAAAAAGAAGATAAAATGAAAGCTGTATGTTTATTATCAGGAGGAATGGATTCTGCAGTTGCATCCACTATTGCAAAAAAAGAAGGATATGAAATTTATGCATTATCATTTGATTATGGGCAGAGAAATAAAAAAGAATTAAAAGCGGCAGGCGAGATAGCAAAATGGCTTCAAGCAAAGCATAAAGTCATAAAAGCAGATTTGCGACAGATAGGTGGTTCAGCTTTAACTGATGATATAGAAGTTCCAGAGCATGGAGAAGGCATACCAGTAACTTATGTTCCAGCCCGCAATACAATTTTCCTTTCATTTGCCCTTGCTTATGCTGAAGTTGTAGATGCTGACACAATTTTTATAGGTGTCAATGCAGTAGATTATTCCGGCTATCCTGATTGCCGACCAGAATACATTGAAGCATTTCAAAATCTTGCAAACCTTGCAACAAAGAGAAGCATAGAAAAAAAACCAATTAAAATAAATGCCCCTTTGCTATATCTATCAAAGGCTGAGATAGTTAAAAAAGGTTATGAGCTTGGTGTTCCATTTGAAAAGACATGGAGTTGCTATAGAGATGGAGAGAAAGCCTGTGGGAGATGTGATTCATGCAGGTTAAGGCTAAAAGCATTTAAAGAAGCTGGACTTGAGGACCCTTTAGAATATGAAGTTAAAAATATTTAGTATAGTTGTTGTTGCAATTTTGCTTTCAGGATGTATAAATAATGTTAAAAAGAATGAAACGCCAACATCTTTCAAAACACTTCCTTTTAAAATAGGGGATAAAGCAACATACTTGTTATATGGAAAGATGACAATAAAAACAGATAATGGCTTTTTAATATATATGAGCAGTGGAGAAGCAACAGTTGAAATTAAAAAAGCAAGCATTGAGGATGGATTTGGGAAAATTCATAAAGCAATTGATTTTTATATGTCATTAAATGAAATACCCGTAAATAATACGCCAGAAGGACCAATAAAAGGTATGCCAATATCATTAGAAAAAAACATATATAGGATAGTAAATGGAAGCAATATTGGAGGAATAATAAAAAGTTATACAATTAATCATCAGAGTAATAGAGACAGATATATTACAATATATTCATATCCATTTTATGATATTATAGATGATTTCATGCAAAAGGAATTTAAAATTAATGAAAATGGAAGCTTTAATTTTGAAAACAAAAATTTTACATGGAGAGCAAGTAAGATAGATAAAGATGCTTTAAGAATTGATTTTGATACTGGCAAAGATAAAAATTTTTCAATATGGATAAAAAATGGCTATTCCTTACCATCCCAAATTGAATTTAGATATAGCAATGAATCAAGGACAAATAGATATGATTTTGAGATTAAAAGTTTTGAAAGGGGGAGTGGGGATGAATATAAAATATCAAAAATGAATTATACAAATGAAAAGCGGGGAGAATATGAAAAATGGAAAAATTATGGGGTGCCGGCACAGGGCAGCGGCGGAGATTTTGGGCTTGATATAAGGTCTGCTTTATCACTTGCTCGCAAATTTTCAAGTGGTGTTGATGGATATGGCAATTTGGGAGATTTTATAAATAAAAATGGGGGCTATGTGGTATATGCAACATATTCAGAAGGCAGCAATTCGTGGGAATTGGAATTCGGAAATAATGGTGTAAAAGATGTTTATGTGTTAAATGTTTCGAAAAATAAAAAAAATGATGAAAGGATAGACATAAATCCATATTTAGCATATTTCCCTTATATACCATTTCCTATGAGTAAGCTGCCAAATGAAATGCTAACTGTTTCTTCAGCAGAAAATATTTTTAAAAGCATTGAAGCAATAAATCTCAAGGAGTATTCATTTCATATATCTTATGTAGAAAAATATTATCCTGATACCTTATTTGATATATGGGAAGGGAATGGAAAAGATAAAGAAATAGACATAAGTGGAGGGGCAAATGAAAGAGGAGCATGTTTGATCGACGGCCTATCAAAAATTGTAAAAGATTATTCATATGGATATGATATTATGAAGGCAGTTCAGCCACCTTTCATATCTTTTGAAGGCAAGATAGATGGTAGTGATGGAATGATTTTATATGTTTATAAAGAGACATGACGAAATTGAAAATAAATGAAATATTTTATTCCTTACAAGGAGAAGGCACTGATGTTGGCTTGCCAACAATATTTATACGCTTTACTGGATGCAACTTGAGATGCAAATATTGTGATACAGAGTATGCATTTTATGAAGGAAGAGACATGGAAATAGAAGAAATTTTTAGAGAAATAAAAAAATGGAATTGTAATAGAATATGCATAACTGGAGGGGAGCCATTATTGCAAACGGGAGTATATGAACTAATTGATCTTCTCATTAAAAAAAATTATGAAATAAGTATTGAAACAAATGGTTCGATTGATATTACTAAACTAACAAAAAAAAATGTAAAAATAAAAATGGATTTTAAGCTTCCATCATCGCAAATGAATGAAAAAATGATTGCTGAAAATATAAATTTATTACAGCCTAAAGATGAATTAAAATTTATAATATGGAATAGAAGCGATTATGAATATGCAAAGAAAATAATAAATGAATACAAGCCATTATGCCAGATAATAATGCAGCCTGTCTGGAATAGTAAAATAAAACTTGCTGATTGGATTCTTGAGGATATGATTGATGTGCGTTATTCAATACAGATTCATAAAATTTTGTGGGGAGAAAACACAAAAAAATAGCAAGTTTTATAAAAACATGTTGTTAATAATATCATGAGGGGATGGAAAGAAATTGGTAGATTTGGAGAAAGTATAAAAATAATGAGAAGAGGAAGTATGAGAAGGCTTGTTGATAACAGAGGAAAAGTTGTAATAGAATACAGAATGGAGAATTAATAAAGCATATTATATTACAAATTATGCAACTGAATGATGCAATAAACTTCATTGATAACATAATTAGTTATAAATATGAATTTAGTAAAGAAGATTTTATTGAATTTGGGTTGGATAAAGCAAACAAAATAGCTGCAATAGATGGCAGCTCGATAAAAATATTGGATGGCGGTTCTTTTTCAGTTGCGTTGATAAGAGTAGGATATGTAATTGCAGGAGAAAAAATAAAAAATTATATTAAAGATGTTGAAGTGGAAATTGTTGATGACGAAAGCGAGATAGATAGCATCAGAGAAATGAAGGAAATGAAATTAATAAATGAAATAGATGCTGAATTGATTTTGGTTGATGGAAATAAAGCCAATGAAAAAATTGTTGGAATAAGCAAGAAAAGTAGCTATAAAGTTGGGTCTGCTCCATTATTATTTTTGATTAAAAAAGCAGGAGATAAATTTTTTTCGGATAAGAGATGGTATTATAAAATAGATAAAAACATTTATGCAGTAAAATTTCATCCCTATTCAAGATTTGCTTTTAGAGTGGATTTTAGTGGCAATCCAGATGAAATATTTCCAAAAATAGCCTCGTTTTGCAATGATATTACCTGTCTTGGCTATCCTTATCCGCTTGCAATTGTTCATCGAATGGTGGAAATAAAAAAAGGGGAAGCGGATTACATAAAAAATATCATAAAAAGTAAAATGATGAAAAAAATTGATAGCGATGAATGGGAGAATATTTTTTATGATTATCATAAATATTTAGAGGGTTAAAATGATTGGAAGGATAATAGGTAGAAGTGCTGGAGAAATTGTTTTTAGATATGGATACGATAAAGATGTTAAAATAGGGGAAATACTTGTTGCAGAAGATAAGGAAAAAGAAAGCTTGTTTTTCCTCCGAGTTATAGATATAAAATATGGGCATGAAGGCTCAGAAGAATGGGGGCTCAGGGCGGCGGGCGAGATGCTTGTTTTGGATGAAAAAAAAGAGAGCTATAGACTTGTTGAAAAAGACAGAAGACTTTTCAAAATAGGGATATGCAAGCCTCTGGGGTATGTAAGAAATAATGAATTTAAAAAACCTAAAACAATTCCATCCCATTTTTCTCCAGTAAGAAGAGCCAATGCCAATGATTATAAATTTTTAAAAAAATATATTGGGGAAATTGAAGTTGGGAAAATTAGAAGCGGAGAAAAAGTAATAGATATGAAAGTTGGCATAAAAGGAGAATTACTTCCTTATCATATAGGAATATTTGCAACAACAGGTATGGGAAAGAGCAATTTAATGCGTGTTATTGCTGCAAGTTCCATGAATATAGGAAAATATGGCATTCTTATAATAGACCCTCATGGAGAATATTATGAAGGGGGCATGGAGAAAGGACTCAAAGAACATCCTTTGGCAAGTAAAAAACTTTCTGTTTATTCCATGAATCCATCTTATGGAATGAATAAATTGCAATTATCTGCTTATGAATTAGATATCTCTGACATTGAAGAAATATTTAGATTGAGTGATGCACAAAGAGACGCACTGTATTCTCTTCGAATAAAATATGGTAAGAGATGGCTTATTGAATTATATGAAAGGAATGCCGATGAATTATCTTATGAATTTGATGGTAGAATACAGGACATAACGTTCAATGTTTTGAAAAGAAGAGCAGAGAGAATAATATCATCTGGAATAATACATGAAGATGAGAGCATAAGCATGGTGGATAGAATAATAAATGAATTACATGATGGAAAAGTTGTTTTAATAGATACATCTGGGCTATATGAATATGAGGAATTGTTGATAAGTGTTGTTCTTGCAAGAAAAATACTCAACAAAAATAAATACATTTTTAGAGAAAAAGAAAAGTTTAGAAAAATTGCTCCTATTTTAATTACAATTGAAGAAGCTCAGCGTGTCATAAATGAAGGAATATTTGCTCAAATAGCAAGGGAAGGAAGAAAATTTAAGGTTGGTTTGTGCGCCATAACTCAGCAACCAAAATTAATAAAAGAAGAGATTCTTAGCCAATTAAATACTTTTTTTATTTTTGGACTTGCTGATGAAGGCGATAGAAATATTTTAAAATCTTCAGCAAAACAGGATGTGTCAAAACTTGAAAAAGAAATACAAAGTTTAGAAACAGGAGAAGCTTTGATAACATATCCTGGCGCCCCATTTGCCTTGCCAGTAAAAATTCATTTATATGATGATTATATAAAAAATATAAATAAAAGCAAAGAAATAAAAAAAGATAGAATCGATGAAAGTTTTTACTGACGTTTTTATCTTAATATATCATACTCCAATCAGTATGCGGAGAAGGTCTCTTAAGCCCGGAGACAATCCCAAAAAGAGAATGAAAAATTTTATTGTATTTTTTAAATTTTCTTTTAGCTCGTCTATGGAATATATTATAATCAATATGATACCAATTTTTATTAAAGGATACGAAAGACCATAAAATTTTTTCATCAACCATGCAGGTATTGGATGTTTTTCTCCATAAGAAATGTTGAACTTGAATGGATTTACAACAGCCATGTAAGTTGTAAATGCATCTAAGGAATGAGAAAAAATTATACTTGAATTGATGAAGTTGTGAAATATGCTTTTAAAAAATTTTGATATAAGATATATTAAAAATGCAATAATAGTAGCAATTAAAATAGATATTAAAATAGCTGGATGAAATTCTGGTTTTCCCCATATTCCGTAGCAGAAAGCCATAAAAGAAAAAAATGCTGGAAGAAAGAAAATTAAACCAAAAGATAGCATTGATGTATTATAATCTTTCTTCTCGCTTATATAATAAATAAAAATGGAAAACATTATTATTAGCAAGAAAATTATAGGATGTAGTAAATATAAAAAATATGATTTGAAGAAAATGTAAATGGCAAGATATATCAAAAAAATCAAAATTGCAGAAAAAGTGAATTTTTTATCATTTTTAATAAACACTCCAAAAAGAATTGAAAAAAAGAAATATATCCCAATCTGAGCATATATTAATGGAGAAATAAAAAAATATGAAAAAGGCTGTTTGAATAAACCAGCATCTTCAAGAACTCGTCCAAATGAACCAAGCAGTATAAAAGGTAATGATGAAATAAAAAATTTTGTATTTAAAACAATACCAAATTTCTCAAAAAATAAATATAGGCCATACATTGCGGCTATTAGCCCTGTAGCATATATAACTTCAGAAATAATTGTGTATCCTTCTTTTGCCTCTATGCCATGATGGCTTACAGGATGGTTCACAGCGTCAGCTATAACTGGTCCAACTAAATATTTCCATATAAAATCATCATAAATGCTTGGAAAAAAAATGATTATTAGTGCTATAGATATTGCAATTATAAATGCAATTATAAATGTAGCCGTATATCTTTTCATAAAACGAAACACCGTGAAAAATTTAAAGTTTGCAATGATATATTTCATGGAAGAAATATTGAAAAAATTATGGAACAGGGAAATAAATGTTAAAGAAGCCATGGAGCAATTGAAATATTTTCCATACAAAAAGATTGGCGATGCAAAAATAGATTTTTACAGAAATGAATTCAAAAAAATTCCTGAAGCGATATATTCAGAAGGAAAAAGCATTGAAGATATAAAAAGAATAGCGAAAGAAATGATGGAAAAAGGAAAAGTTTTCATAACAAAAGCAAGTGAGGATATTTACAAAAATTTAGGTATTGAAGAAGCAAAATATTATAGAGAAGCAAACATGATAGTTATAGGAGAAAGAAAGAAAGAAAATGATGGTTACATAGCCATAGTATCAGCAGGTTTGTCAGATAAACCAATTGCAGAAGAATCAGCTATAACGGCTTACGAACTCGGAAACAATGTTCATAGAATATATGATGTCGGCGGCGCTGCCATTCACCGCATTGCCGATTATGCAGAAGAGATAAATAAAGCCAATGTTGTAATTGCAGTTGCAGGTATGGATGGTATTTTGCCAACAATAGTATCAAATTTTACTTCTTCACCAATAATTGCTCTTCCAACAAGCATTGGGTATGGAACTGGTTTGAAAGGAATTGCCGCTTTGATGGCAATGCTAAACAGTTGTTCTCCTGGCATAGCTGTTGTCAATATTGATAACGGATTTGGAGCAGGTGTTATGGCTCATTTAATAAATAGCATGGGAAAATGAGTAAAATAGGTATTGCTTTTATAAGAGGCATATCAATGTTTGGAAATAAAAATTATACAAAAAATCAGATAATGGATTGTCTCCTCAAAAATGGTATTGAAGCCATTATGATGTATGGTAATGATAACATTATTTTTTTGAAACCAAATAAAATGCATTATGCAAGCATTGGCTCAAAAATTGAAAAAGCATTAAAAAAATGTTTTAATGAAGAATTTTATGTTACAACACGTTCTTTTTCAACAGTAAGAAAAATTGTTGATAAAATGGAAGATAGCAATTAAAAATTTGTTTTTATCTTATGCTATAGATTGAAAATTACAACATTTATTTTATCACTGTTTGTTTTTCCAACATTGTTATATGCCGTCGCTTTTATTTCATGTCTTCCTATTGCTTTTTCATTCCATAACCAACTGTATGGAGCAATAGTATCGTTTCCTTTATATTTACCGTCAACATAAAATTCCACTCTATTTATGCCATGTATTGAATCTGAAGCTTCAACTTCTATATCTATCCTGCCTATTATTATTGTATTAGATAAAGATATTATTTTATGATTAGTAATGTATAATCCATTCCTGGGTTTTATAATTTTTATATTTGGAGATGCATGAATAACAAATCTATCAAATGTGCTCCCATTTATGTATTTTGCTGAAAATATTATTTCCATATCTTTTAATGAAACATTCAGAACGCAATAATGATATGCTTTCTTACTTATATTTATAAAATATGCACTTTTTGGATTGTATAGCGGGGCGCCGGCGCCTCCAGAAACAATGTAAGTTATCCCATTTATAGGATTTGTTCGCTGATAATAATGGTTATGCGATTGAAAAACCATGCTTACATTATATTTTTCAAATAAAGGTTCCCATGCTTTTCTTATATCCTTCCTTGGTGAATGCCCTCCACTGCAATATATCGGCTCGTGGAAACAAACAATCTTGAATGGTGCATTATTTGAAGATAAATCATTTTCCAACCATTTATACTGCATAGAGCCAACATTCCATGGCTCATATTCATCCAATATTGTGAAATGGCATGGACCGTAATCAAAACTATACCACATTTCATTATTTGGAAGGGCAAAGATTTCGTAATATCTGCTGCCATTTTCCTCATGATTGCCAAGCACTCCAAATAATGTTGAATTTTGCATTAAAGGCATCATCAAATTGAGCCACTCATTCCATTGTTGCCTGCTTTTTCCATCTTTAACCATATCTCCTCCATGTATTACAATATCAGGATGCTCATCATTAACTGCTTTTGCAACTTTTGTTGCATTTCTCCAATTATCCCATACTCCTCTACTATCACCAAATATGATGCATTTGAATTTTTTAGTAGTATAGCAATGGCTTGCTAAATTAAATTTAAATTCATTGCTTTTTATACCATCTGAAATTACTTTATAATATCCTGAAGAAAAAGGAGGATTTATTGTTATTTCATGGTGGCAAGCATTAGCATTACCATATTTAACATATCCATAACTTGTATTTTCACCATATTCCACGCTGTTATTATTTGTAGGAATATCTGTTTCCCATAATATTGTTATGCTATTATTGGTAACATTTTGAGTATATGGTCCTACAATAATCTTTGGCTGTAGGTTAATTTGCTTTGATGACGAAAAGGCAATTCCTCCGAATAACAAAATTATAACTATTGCAAAAATCTTATTCCTTTTTAATATTTTCCTCATTTTCATATTTCAATATAATCGATAGCATATTATAAAAATTATTGGAATTGCTTTTTAACACATAAAAATTTAAGCTTTTCAATATTTACCATCATGAAAACATCATTATATAATCTGCATAAGGAATTAGGGGCAAGCTTTACAAATTTTATGGGATATGAAATGCCTTTAAAATATAAATCTATAAATGAAGAGCATATTAATGTGCGTCATAACGTTGGCATCTTTGATGTAAGCCACATGGGAAACATTTTTATTAAGGGAAATGCAAAAAAATTTAGCTATTTTATAACAGGAAATGCTGAAAAAGTTGGTGTTGGAAATGGGCAATACACTCTTTTTTTAGACAAGAAAGGAAATATAATAGATGATGAAGTATATTTTCATTTGAAAAATGAATACTTGGTTATCCCCAATTCAGGAATGCATGAAAAAATGATGAAATGGATAGAAAATAATGATGGTATAGAAGCTGAAGATAAAACAGATGATTATTCAATACTTGCCATTCAAGGGCCAAAATCAGCTGAAGTGATGATGGAAATGACGAATTTTGATGTTTCTTCATTAAAATTCTTTGATTGTGCTGAAATAGGAAATAAAATGAAATTTGATATAAATGCAAGGATAATAGTGTCAAGGAGCGGATATACTGGAGAAAAAGGATTTGAAATGTATATTTATCCTGCTGAAGAAGCAATAAAAATTTTTGAATATGCACTAGAAAAAGGAAAAAAATATGGAATAATGCCCGCTGGCTTAGGAGCGAGAGATAGTTTAAGGCTCGAGAAAGGATTTATGTTAGCTCCAAATGAATTTAAAAATGGGAGGAATCCATTTGAAGTTGGATTGGATTGGGTTATAGATTGGAACCATGATTTCATTGGAAAAGATGAATTGATTAAATTTAATGTAAAAGAAAAGCTGGCTTTTTTGGAATGCATTGATAAAGGGATTCCAAGACATGAAGATAGAGTTATTAAAGAAGGAAGCGAGATAGGAATTGTAAGTTCTGGAGGATATTCTCCATGTCTTAAAAAAGGAATAGCACTTGCTTTTATAAAAAAAGATTTTATTTCTATAGGAAATGAAGTTGAAATAAGAGGAAGAAGGAGCATAAGGGCAAGAATTATAAAAGGACCTTTTGTTAAAAAAGGAGAATGCTGAAAAAAATATATAGTGTATCTGAAATAACAGGATACATTAAAAATGCAATCCAAAATGCAAATATAAATGATGTATGGATTGAAGGAGAAATATCAAATTTTAGAGAAGCAATAGGAAATTATTTCTTTTATTTAAAGGATGAAAATGCTATATTGAGATGCGTCATGTTTTCCCCTTCCATTTCATATCAATTAAAAGATGGGATGAAAGTTATTGTTAAAGGCGATATTGGAGTTTATGAAAAAAAAGGATATTACCAGTTTTATGTTAAAGATATAAAGATAGGAGGTGTAGGAAAACTTTTTTTGAAATTTTTGGAAATAAGAGAAAAATTGCAAAAAGAAGGGCTTTTTGATGAAATTTATAAGAAGCAGTTGCCAGAAATACCAAATAAAATAGGTGTTGTTACATCTCCAAATGGAGCTGCTATAAGAGATATACTTAATGTAATAAAAAGACGCTTCCCAGTCAAAATTGTTCTTGCTCCAGTTAGAGTTCAGGGAGAAGGAGCAGCAGAAGAAATCGCAGATGCAATAAAAAGATTGAATGAAATGGATGATATAGATGCAATAATAGTTGGGAGAGGCGGCGGCTCATGGGAAGATTTGTGGGCTTTTAATGAAGAAAAAGTTGCAAGAGCCATTTTTTCGTCTCGCATTCCTATCATATCAGCAGTTGGGCATGAAACAGATTTCACAATATCAGATTTTGTTGCCGACGCTAGGGCGCCGACGCCATCGGCAGCTGCCGAAATAGTTGTGCCTGACAAAGAGCAATTGACAAAAAAGATTGAAGAAATTGCTAACCGTATCATAAATGTGACAAAGAATAAAATTGAAGTTAGGAGGAAGATGCTGGAAGGATTGATGAACAGGAAGGCATTTAAATATCCTTATGAAATTTTAAGAGATAAGATTGATTTATATTCATCTATTGAAGAAAAAATCAAGCATTTGATGCAATCATTTATCAATGAGGCAAAAAAAGAGATGGAAATGAGGGAAGAAATGCTCAATCTTTATAATCCTTATAATGTGTTGGAGAGAGGATATGCAATAGCAATGCTTGAAAACAATGAATTATTTAAAAGTGTAGATGATGTCGAAATTGGGGATAAAGTAAAAATAATTGTAAAGGATGGGGAAGTAAAATGTCAGGTGAAGGAGAAGAAAAAGAAATAAAATTTGAAGATGCATTAAAAAAATTAGAAAGCATAGTTGAAGAACTTGAAAATGGCAATCTTGATTTAGACGAGACAATAAAAAGATATGAAGAAGCAATGAGACTATGCAAAATTTGTAAGGAAAAAATTAAAGAAGCGGAGAGCAAAATAGAAAATCTTATGGAAGAATTAAAATGAAGTATGCTTTGTTTTTCTTTGGATTGCCAACCATATTTCTTATATTTGGACATTTTTTATTCTGGGATGTAAGCAATTATGATTTTTTTAATGCAATCACAACTCCAATATTATTTGCAGGCTTGGTTTTATTGGGTATAGGCTATTACATGAAAAGAGGAAATCATTTAATGCTTTCTTTAGCTTGGATTGTTTTTGCTGCTTATTGGTCTTTTCAACCCGAATTTTTATTTTATAAGGAAGATGGTGATATTGCAAATGCAATATTATGCATTTTAGGAGTATATTTTCTTTTTTATATTTCCTATCACGAATATTTGAATATGAAAAGAGAAGAAAATGTTCATAGCCTTAAATTTTTGGCAGGCTCAACATTTTATGCTGGCATGCTTTATTTCATATTCAAAAAAATAAATTTTCTTGGGGGATGGTTGATAAAAATTGTTGCACAACAAAGCGTCTGGATTTTAAATTTATTTGGATATAATGCAAAAGTTGGAAATATAATATATGGAATAAATACACAAGTGCCTGTATATTTTAATGGTCATGAAAGTGTGCAGCTCATTTTGGCATGCACAGGCTTGCAATCAATGGCTGTATTTATTGGCATATTTATTGCTATAAAATCTGATTTTAATAAAAGACTCAAAGCATTTCTGATTACAGTTCCAACAATATATGTATTAAATTTAATAAGAAATGCAGGTGTTATATATGGAGTTGAAGAGCTTGGATTTACATTTTATTTCATGCACAATGTTGTTGGAAAAATTGGTTCATTAATTGCTTTGATAATAATTGCATTTTTTGTTTTTGATTTATTGCCAGAGTTGTATGATGATATAATAAGCATAATCAAATTGTATGAAAGACGTGGTCCAATTGAGAGGTTATTCATAAAATGATTGCTAAAGGTGGTTATCCAACGGCTTTTCTTCCCATGCCCTTTTTAATAATATTTGCATTTTTCTCAGTATTTTTTTATCATATAGCATTTTTAATTTTATTGATCATTTCAATAATCCTTCAATCTTTTTTTATATACTTTTTTAGAGATGCTAAAAGAAAAATAGGCAATGGGATAATATCTCCAGCAGATGGAAGAATTATAGAGGCGAATAAAAACAAAATATCAATATTTATGAGCATATTTGACATGCATGTTAATTTAGCACCATACAATGGAAAAATAATAAGAATGGAATATAGGAAAGGATTGCACAAGCCAGCTTATGGGGATGTTAGCAAAAATGAAAGAATGGAAATATATATGGAAACAGGAATAGGAAAAATGAAAATAGCACAAATTGCAGGCATATTTGCAAGGAGAATATTATCTTATGTTAAAGAAGGGCAATATGTTAAAAAAGGAGAAAAAATAGGAATAATAAAATTTGGTTCAAGAGTTGAAATGCAAGTTCCAGAAAATTATAAAATTATAGTTAAAAAAGGAGAAAAAATAAAAGCTGGTGAAACAATAGCAAGATTAAAATGATGGGAATAATTATTTCAAAGAAAGATGAAGCAAGCATGAACATTGGGAACCAATTATTAAAAAATTATGAATGGAAAAATGAAGCAGGCATTTTAATTCATGAAAATAAAATAATTTATTTTATAGAAGATTTGCATTTATATCATGACAATGTTGATGAAGAAATAAAAAAATTGGGTTATAATGTTGATACCATAGTATTTGCTTCAAAGCATTCTTCAAAATCAGGTAAAAAAACATTCAGTGTTCATCCCATTGGAAATTTCACTTTCGCTGAATATGGAGGAAAAGATATGGAATTAGTAAAAACAAATCCATTACTGATGAGAAATGCCTTGCAACTTTTGAAAGAAAAGAATACAATGGGCTATGAAGTTTCTTATGAAGCAACTCATCATGGTCCTTATTTAAAAACTCCGACTTTTTTCATTGAAGTTGGAAGCACAGAGAAAGAATGGAAAAATGAGAAGGCAGGCAAAATAATAGCGGACGTTATAATGGAAATGGAGGAAAATAGCTATGATGTTGCTATAGGCGTTGGCGGCGGGCATTATACTCCCCGATTTACAGATATTGCTTTAAAAAATGGTATAGCATTTGGTCATATTGCTGCAAAATATTCTGTGCCATATCTAAATGATGAAATGGTCGAAAAAATGCTGAGTGCAACGCCAAATTGCAAAAGGGCTTATTTTCATGGAAAATATCCAGAAATAAAAGAAATTTTAGAAAGAAAAGGAATAGAAATAGGCTAATATATTATTCTAAACCCTTTTTCTCCAGCAGGTTCTTCATATTTTATATCAACTTTTTCAACTCTCGCCAATGGCGGGCCATGATGGCACCATTCTATTGCTTTTTTTACCGTTTCATCATCTCCTTCAAATACTGCTTCAACATTTCCGTCGGAAAGATTGCGAACCCATCCACATAAGCCAAGTTTATCTGCCATTTCTTTTGTATTTGCTCTAAACCAAACTCCTTGCACTTTTCCATAAATTTTGAGATGAGCCCTTTTCATAAAATTGTAAATGAATAAAAACTTAAATATTATGAGGATATAAAAATGAATGATTGGCTTACTGACACAAAACTTCTCTTTGTATCATGATTTGGTAGATTTACTTAGGAAAAGAAATTTATCATTTATATCTCTTACATTTAATGAAAAAATATCATCAAATGTTGATGTTATCATAACTTCATATAGTGAAAAAAATAATATAAAATTTGGAAAAGTGATTGCATGTGATATCACCGAAAATTTAGATGAAGTGATAGATAAAGCAATTCTTTTATCTTATGGAAATGAAGCAAAAATAGTATTTGGAATTGACCCGGGTAAAAGCATAGGAATTGCAATATTTAGCAACGATAAATTAATAAGAAGTTTTATCGTAAAATCTCCAGAAGAAGCTGCAAATTTTATAAAATATTTTATCAAAGATGTTAATGCTGGCTCATCAATTGTAAGAATAGGAAATGGCGCGAGAATAATTAGAAATAGAATAATAAATTTGCTTCAACAATCAGATATAAGAATAGAGATGGTTGATGAAAATAGTGTGGCTGGTATGGTTAATGACACAAAAGCTGCAGAATCAATTGCAATGGTGAAAGGAAAAGAAATTAAGGGCTTTCTTTCAGTTGAACCAAAAGAAGGTGAAATAAGGGAAATGCAGAGAATAAGTAGAATAAAGAGTAAAAATATAACAATATCAAAAGAACTTGCAAAAAAAGTTTTAACTGGGGAAATTGAATTGGATGAGGCTATAGAAATACAAAAAGGTGGTTAGGAATAGCTCCATTTTTCTGGCAATCTTCGCTGCCTTTTATAATATTTGACCAATCTTTTTATTTTTGCTTCTGTAAGTTGTAATCTTCTTTTATTGTCCAAATCCTTTGGATGCTTTTCCAAATGCTTCTTTAAATTTTCTCTTTTATCCATCAAATTGCTCAAATCTTCGGGTATTTCAGGCAATAAATTATGTTCTTCCAATACTTTGGTCAATTTTTTTCC
>CAZYCK010000011.1:0-14962 GCA_964646055.1 uncultured Thermoplasmatales archaeon
AAGAAAGGGGTTCAAAGAAAGGCTCTTATATGGCATATAAATATGAAAAATGTGGAAGAAGATAAAGTTGCTATGGCTATTATAAGAAAATGGTTAAGGAAGGGCAATATTTCAAGATGTATGCGTGATTTATTGCCGCCGTCAAGTTTAAATTTAATTGAAAGAGAAAGAGTTGCAGAATTAATCCATAAAATTGTTAGATGGAAGCGTTGGTATGATTTTTTGATGGATTATTATAATTTAGAAAAAATTCCAGAAAATTATGTTAAAATTGCTAAAAATGAAATAAGCTTTGATTATGAAGAAGTAGAAAAAAATATTCCAAAAGGGCAATATATTGCAATAAGACAATCTTTTTCTGATTTCATGGTAAAAATTGTTAAGGATTATCCAGAATTCATAAAACATTTAAATGAAGAAGCTAAAACAACGCTCTGTATAAATTTTAATAAAAGTAGCAGGGCAAAAGTTATTGAAATGCTGAAAAAAGAAGGATTGCAAGCTAAAAAATCTTTATTAGAAACATCATTAATAACTGAATCAAGAGCAAGATATTCTCAAGTAGTGAAAAAAGGGTTTGCCCACGTTCAAGATGAATCAAGCCAGCTTATAGCAAAAATTGTTTCAATGTTTGGAAAAAAGATACTTGACTATTGTGCAGGAAATGGAGGAAAAACACTGGCGATGGCATCTATAACAAAAAATAATGCAACCATACATGTCCATGATGAGAATAAAAATAGACTGAAGACACTTGAGAGAAGGGCACTTCTTTATAATGCAAAAATATTTCCAATGAATGAAAATGAAAAATATGATGTTGTTTTGGTTGATGCCCCATGCACAGGCGTGGGCGCCGCCAGAAGAAATCCTGAAGCAAAATATATTACATCATTAAACAATTTCCCAGAAAAGCAATTAGAAATCTTAAAAAATGCATCAAATTTTGTAAAAAGCTATCTGATATATTCAATCTGTTCTTTCATCCCTGAAGAAACAATGGTTGTTGAAAAATTAAATGGATTTAAAAAAATAGATTTTAAATTAAATGGTCTTAAAAAAACAAAAAATGGTTTTTTTACATGGCTTCCAGAAGGAGACATTCTTTTCATAAGCATTTTGAAGAGAAAATAACTTGCGATGGCTATATATAATAATGCTTTTTTACAATTAAATGATTGAAGAAGGCAGCATGGTGGCGCCGGGCGACGAGCTGGCGATGGCTGAAGAATTGATGGCTGGCGAGGGCACATATCAGGATAAAGGTATAATAAGAAGTTCTATTATAGGCAAGTTCAGGATTGATAAAAAAAAGCTTGAAGCAATTGTTGAGCCTCTTCCATCCATGCCTCTCATTTTAAAAGGAGGAGATGTCGTAATATGCGAAGTTAAACAGGTTATGGATGCAATGGTCATTGTTGAAATATTGCATGTGGCGGGGAAAAACAGGGAGATTGCAGGAGAAAGAGATGGAGCGATACATGTTTCAAATATAAGTGATGAGTATGTGAGTCATCCGAATACAAAATATAGAATAGGAGATGTTATAAGAGCTAAAGTTATAAGAGTTGATCCTTTGACCCAGCTTTCAACAAAGGGAAATGAATTTGGCGTGATAAAAGCATTTTGCACAAATTGTAGAAATCCTTTAATAAAAGAAGGAAATTCTCTGAAATGTCCTGTATGTGGGAAAAAAGAAGAAAGAAAAATTGCTGATGATTATGGCATGGGTAATATAGATAGGGTGATAAATAATGAAAATTGAAATAAAGAAAGAAAATGATAAAGAAATTGAATTTGAAGTTATAAAAGAAAAGACGATTTTAAATCCATTAAAACAAAAGCTGCTTGAATATGATGAAGTTGAATTTGCTGAATGGAAGGTTGAGCATCCTTTAATAGGAAATCCAGAATTTTATCTTAGAGTTAAAAAAGGCTCAGCCAAAAAAATTTTAAAAAAAGCTATTGAAGAAATTAAAGGAAACATTGATGAGTTGCGTAGCCAATTGGAGGAATAATTAATGGAGGAAGCCATAGGCATAGAAACGTATTTAACTAAAGGAGAAGGAATAAAAGGTAAGATAAAAGAAGAAGCTGAAGATTTTATTGTAGAAGAATTGCCATTGTATCCAAAGCCATCAAAAGGAAAATTTGTTGTTGCAATGGTGAAATCAAAAAATTGGGAAATGAACAGGCTCATTGAAAGAATTGCAAAAAATCTTAGAATTTCATATAAAGCAGTTGGATATGCTGGTATAAAAGATAAAAGAGCGATAACAACACAAATAATGTCATTTGCGGCTCCAATTGAAAAAGTTTTAAATTTGAGAATACCTGATGTTGAAGTTAATGTTCTTTATAAAACAAATAAACCAATTACTCATGGAAAACTTTTAGCAAATAAATTTAAAATAGTCATAAAAAATATTGAAGATGGAGATAAATTTAATAAAATATTGGAAGAAATATTGTCAATAGGAGGTTATCCAAATTTTTTTGGGGTCCAGAGATTTGGAATAACAAGACCAATAACACATGTTGTTGGAAAATATATTCTTAAAAATGATTTAGAAAAAGCTGTTATGAGTTATGCAGCAAATCCTATAAAAGGAGAAGATGAAGAATGCTATGAAGCAAGAAAATTTTTGCAAAAAACAAAGGATTTTGAAAAAGCCTTAGAGATGTATCCAAAAAAGCTTTCTTTTGAACGCAGGATGATTGAATATTTAGCAGAGCATCCTGATGAATGGGAAAATGCTTTGCTTCAACTTCCATCAAATTTGATAAGAATATTCATTCATGCATACCAATCTTATCTATTCAATAAAATGCTTTCTCTAAGAATCAAAAAAGGCATACCAATAAACGAAGCAATGGAAGGCGATATTATATTAAAAAGCATGCAAGCTTCAGATGGCATATATGCAAATGAAAAAAACATTGAAAAAATAAATAAGGAAATTAAGAAAGGAAAATGCTTTCCTTCAGCTGCAATAATTGGTTACGACAGCAAGCTTGCAAAAGGAGAAATGGGGGAAATTGAAGCAAAAGTTTTGGAAGATGAAGGCATATCTATAGATGAATTTAAAATGCCATACATGCCATGGCTTTCGTCAGCTGGCCTGCGCCGCTCTGTTTTTGCGCCCATTAAAAATATTTTATATAAGCTAAATGGAAATAATTTGCATTTAAAATTTATTCTTGAAAAGGGATGCTATGCCACTTCATTGTTAAGAGAGTTTATGAAAGCGGACATATATAGCTATTGATTTATATTTAATTTCATTACATTTTCATGATAATATTTGATAACCACATGCACTTGAGAAGGGATGGAAGATTCATAGAAGCTGTAAAGGAATTTAAAAAAGAAGGAGGGACGCATCTAAACTTTTGCCCTTACACAGATTTTAAGGAGGTTATAAAAAATGGAAGCTACATGAAAGGTTATGAAGAAGGAATAAAGATGGCAGAAGAAGTTATAAAAAAAACTGGAGTTAAAGTATTCCTTACATTGGGGCCATATCCAATTGATTATTTAAGAATGAAAGATATTGTTGGAAGAAAAAAAGCAATGGAGCTTATGAAGAAGGGAATGGATGAGGCATATAAATTATGCATTGAAAAAAAAGCAATAGCAATTGGAGAAATAGGAAGACCTCACTTTAAAGTGGATGAACAATCATGGAATGATAGCATTGAAATAATGAAATATGGCATGATGCTTGCCAAAGATGCTAATGTGCCAGTAATTTTACACATGGAGGCTGCAAATGAAAATAACATGAAAGAACTGGCAAATATGGCTGATGAAATTGGTTTAAAAAAAGATAAAGTTATAAAGCATTATTCTCCTCCATTAATAACAATAGAAGAAAATTTTGGCATATTTCCATCTGTAATTGCAAAAAAAGAAAATGTTGAAGAAGCATTTAAAAAAGGAACAAGATTTATGCTTGAAACAGATTATTTAGATGATATTAAAAGGGCAGGAGCAGTTTTAAGCTTAAAAACAGTTCCTAAAAGAATAAAAAATTTGCTTGCTGGAGGAAAAATAAATGAAAATGAAGCTTATGTCGTAAATAAAGAAAATCCAGAAAAAATTTATGGCATATCCTTAAATGAATGATAGCGGAACAACCATTTCCTTACCACATTTTTTGCATATATAATATACTCTATCTTTAAACACATGTTGAATCATTTCCCCGCCACATTCAGGGCATCTCATTTTATTATTTGCTATCATTTTGCTAACAATATAATATCTATTTTATATATAAATTTTTCGGCAGATGTTTAAATGAAGCTTATATTATTTCCATGCAGAGGAAAAAGTTGATTAGGCCTTCTTTTGATGAGTATTTTATGGAGATAGCAAAAATAGTAGCAAAGCGCTCAACTTGCACAAGGCGGCAGGTTGGGGCTGTAATGGTTAAAGAAAATCATATTTTATCAACAGGCTATAATGGTGTTCCAAAAGGATTCAAACATTGCGATGAAATTGGATGCATAAGGGAAAAACTCGAAATTCCTGAAGGCGAGAGACATGAGTTATGCATGGGATTGCATGCAGAACAAAATGCAATAATACAGGCAGCTGTTTTTGGTGTCTCAATAAAAGGCGCAACTTTATATGTAACTCATTTTCCATGTAGCGTGTGTTCAAAAATGCTTGTAAATGCAGAAATAAAAGAAATAGTTTATTTGAATGATTATCCAGATGAACTTTCAAAAGAAATACTGAAAGAAAGTAATATAAAGGTGAGGAGATTTCAGCCATGATGGAAAATTTGCAACAAAAAACGATATTATTCATACGCGATATAATTATTTCTGTGGCAATAGTTGGAATAATAATTGCTGCATTATGGGCTTATACGGGGCAATTTCCTCATACTCCAATGGTTGTTGTCACTTCTGAAAGCATGATGCATCAGAATGCACCTTTTGGAAAAATAGGGACAATAGACCCTGGTGATTTAGTTTTAGTAAAAAAAATTTACAGCAAGAATGATATTATAACGAGAGGTAACGAAAGTCATCCAATGACAAAGCATCGGACTTATGGAGATTATGGAGATGTTATAATATATTATCCAATGGGAAATAAAAAAAGAGTGCCAATAATACATAGGGCTATATGCTGGATTGAAAAGAATTCAGATGGAACTTATGATGTAAAAGAATTTGGAATCCATCATGCTAAAGAGATAACCATACCCGAGCTACATTTATATAATTATAGGCCTGAGAATAGTGGATTTATAACAAAAGGAGATAATAATGAATATCCAGATCAATTGCCAAATGGTGGAATATGCCCTCAACCTATCAAGCCTACATGGATTATTGGAAAAGCAAGAGGCGAGCTTCCATGGTTTGGTTTAATAAAGTTGATGATATATGGAAATGGAAATGGTTATCAAGGTAACGATGCAGTTAGAATAGGAAAAGCTGTTGCTCCTAAAGATGAATGGATTTGTCTCGGCATATCATTATTTGTAATAATTGTTTTGCCATCTATATGGGATGCATACAATTTTTTTAAAAGTAGAAAATCAAAGGAGCTTAGATTGTAATTTTGGCTTGTAATCTTTAATATCTGGTAATGACTCATCTTTTTCAAGTATTTCTTCTATCTTATTTGAAGCAGGAACTTCTATCTCCCTCGTTCTTCCATATCTACCTTTTGATATAACTCTTGCATTCAAAATTCCCATCATATCAAGCTCAGAAATGATATCTGCTACTCTTCTCTGCGTCAAATTTGTGTATCCTCCTTTATTGCATAAGTCCTCATAAATGCTGTATAAATCTCCTGTTGTGAGACTTCCATATTCTTTTGTTCCTATTAAGGCAGATAGCAAGACAATTTTTGATTGCAATGGTAATGTTCGGATAACTTCTCTTACCCTATCCAATTCTATTTTATTTTCAGCCATCCTAACATGCTTTTCTTTAACACTTTTGTCTCCAAGCCTTTCAGCAATTTCAGCAGAAACACGAAGCAGGTCGAGAGCACGGCGGGCGTCGCCATGCTCCTGCGCCGCCTTGGCAGAGCATAATGATATTACCCCATCTTCAATGGCATTTTCTTTAAATGCTAATTTTGCTCTTTCTGAAAGTATATCTTTTAGTTCATCTGCAGTATATGGAGGGAAAACCAGATTTTCTTCACCCAATGATGATTTTACCCTTGGATCCAAAAATTCTGTGAATTTTAAATCATTTGATATACCTATTACAGATGCTTTTCCTTCTTTTAAATCATTGTTTATTCTCGAGAGATTATATAAAACTTCATCTCCTTTTACTTTATCAACTTCGTCAAGCACAATGACTGTAACTCCTTTAGCTTTATCTATTGAATTTATTAGCCTTGAATATACCTCGTCGGTTGGCCATCCTGTGAAAGGTATTCTTTCATCCCATCCTTTTATAAAATGATTTGTAATGTTTTGCAATATGCGATATTGAGTATCAACTATTTCACAATTTATATAAATGAAATGTATGGGAACATCCATCTCCTTGCCCTTTTTCATTAAATGCTTTCCAACAAAAGTAGAAACAGCAGTTTTTCCTGTGCCTGTTTTCCCATATATAAACACATTTGAAGGAGTTTCTCCTTTTAAAGCTGAAACCAATATAGATGCAAGCTCATTTATCTGACTTTCTCTATGAGGAAGGAAGCTTGGAATGTATGATGGTCTTAGCACTTCCTTATTTTTGATGATCTCGCCAGATGATAACAGCTCATGAAATATATCTTTCATTTTTCCTTCCCCCAAAACAATATTTACATGCAGATGGCATAAATAAATGTTATGAGGCAAGGATAAACTCCAGCAAATTATGAATGTATAAAAAACTTTTCACGTGCTCTATAAAGCAATCATTCATGCAATTTAAATAAGCATTCTTATATGTGGTATCAATAAAATCGAAAATATTGCAAGCAATACAATTGTTGAAATTACTGAAGCAAGATATGAAGTTATTTTATCTGCTTTTTTAAATTTCATTCTTTCTACTATATACCCAACTCCATCTTTAAATATATAGCCTCCATCTAAAGGAATGGCTGGCAGAGCATTGAATGTTCCAAGAGCAAAATTAAGCCAGAAAATCCAGTAAAAGAAATTTAATGAAGGCCAGAAAATTGGTTGAGCTGGAACATTATATAATGGTATGATTTCTTTCGGAAATGGAGAAAGCCCTCTAAAAGGAAGAGCTATAAAAAATAAGAAGTTTGTTTTAAATGGATTATATAAATTTGAATAATAAGATGGAGGGACAACAATGTTATTTATACCTGCCACCATAATCCCAATAAATCCTTTTCCTTTGTCTTTTTCATTATAGGTAAAATTATATTTATCTGCAAGAACAATACTTTTATTGTAAAAACTACCATTATAACAGGATATACTAATTTTTTGGTCAGCGTGTGTTGTATTCATGAAATTCTCGAAAATTGTTATATTATTCATTTCAACTCCATTTATTTTATATATTGCGCTCCCTTTTTTTATCACATTCCTTGCAGGAGATTTTGAAATTGTATCAATAACAATTATTCCATGCAGATATTTTTTATTATAAGCCTTATCATTTTTAAAATAAGTTATATTGTAAAACTTTCCAGCTTCCATATTGCCCGAAGCTTCTTTAAAAGAAGTTATATTATCAACAGCTTTTCCATTTAAAGAGGTTATTATGCTCCATTTTTCAACATTTTCAAAATTATTTGTAACTATAACTCCATTTTCTTTTGGTGCAATAACTGGAGAGAAAACAAAAGCAAGCAAAAGAATAGAAATTATAGCAATAATTATATTTGTTGATGGACCAGCAGCAAAAACTCTTGCCCTTTTCATTCTTTTTACTTTCATTAATTCTTCTTCATCTGGTTCAACAAAAGCTCCAATCGGCAAAATCAAAAAGAGTAAGCCTAAAGAATTGACTTTAATTTTTCCAAATCTTGCAAGTATTCCATGTGAAAATTCATGAAAAATTATTGCAATCGCCAATGCTATTACACCATATCCTATTGGAATGACAGGATTTATACCAGGCAGCCCTATTATTAAACGGGGAGAAGGAGCATTCTGAGGAGGTATTTTCAATGATATTATAACATTCCATATAACAAGCAAGCTTGTAAGAATCATTGCAATTGTTGTTATTATTATTGCAGCATTTCCATAGCTTTTCCAAAATTTTCTTTTTGCTATTCTATCTATAAATTTTTTTCCTTTTTCAGTTTTCCACATTATCAAAGGACCAACTAAAGTGAAATGTTCTTTTCCCCTTGCTTTTACTAAATACATCAAAAAAGCCCATATCCCGAATATTATTATCAGCTCTTCTATTAATTTTTCTATCATTCTTTTCCCTTATAGATGTCTTCTACAATATGGTATAGCACAGTGCCTATAAATGCTACTAATACAGCTCCAACCATTTTTGTTATAAAAGAAAAAGAAACAACATGAGCAATTATCAGATTCATTGATTTTTCTCTAAGTATTTCAATTATTATCTCGAGAGAAGCAGAAAATATTAAACCAAAAGCTACCAATGAGAATGGAATTATAACATAATGCCACAAAACTTTCCTTTCCTTGAAATAAGCATCAACAAATCTTCCCAAAGGAATGAAAAGAATAGCAACTATGAACCACCATATTATACCATTAATAAATTCAAGTATCTTGCCACTACTCGGCTGCGATAAAACCCTGCTTGTAGAAACTATTGATATTATTATTATAAACAGAGCTATCAAAATTGAAAAAATAGTAAGGCGGCCGCTTTTTAAGCCTGCTGCCAGCTCCCTTCCAACTTTCGAAAATGTGCCTTCTAAATGCATAACTCGATAAAGCAAATAAAAGCCCAGAGCAATCAAAATCGAAGAAAAAGCTATTGATGGCGAGCCAACGAGGGCGGCAAAGCCCCATATAAGGAAAACAATAGCAGTTGGAAGCATAAATTTTTTTTGCAATTTCTCATCTTCCATCAACCTTTTTATTAGATAATAGAATCCTTCCAATGTCTTGCTCTGCTTTATAACAACCCGTCTTATAGAATCTACTTTTATCCTTGATTCTATTATTGGTAATATATATTCATCTTCTGCTCCATCGCTTACGAGTATAACACTATCTGGCTTTGTTTTTTCAATAACAGCATCCAATTGTTCAGAAACTTTTTTATCTGATACCACTCCAACTTTTATATCCCCGCATATCGTTGCAATCTCTGCATTATCAAGTTTATCATGTGTTGCTATGGCTGAAAACATGCAATTAACATCTGAATCTTCAGGATCAATAAGAGCAAGTCTCTCAGCAGCCTTCAGATTTTCCTCTCTACCGATAACAGGTGCCATTATCTTGGCTTTCCTTCCAAGGTCGTCATCTCTATCAACACACAAAACCAATACTTTCTTCATTACAAAAATCAATCTTTATACCCTATAATAAAATTACGATTTTATTCCTTTCTAAATACACAAAAAAATCTTGTTAAACTTTTATGAACTCTATAAGGATGTATTTCTACTAATTCAAAATATTTTTTACCAACTTTTATCATTTCTTTATTTGCCATTCCAATTACAGCATATTTATTGTATCCAATCCAATCATGAATTTTTTTAAATGCTTCTTTATACAATTTTTTCATCTCATCACTTAAATAAGAAGCCCTTCCATAAGGAAAATCTGTTACAACTGCATCTGCATTTAAATCAACGCTTCTCATATCATTTGAATAAATTTTATAATTTTTTATTCTAAAATATTCCATGTTTCTTATGCAACCTTCAGCAATCCATTCTTTTGCTTCTATTCCAATAATTTTTGCCCCTATTAACGATGATTCAATTAATATGCTTCCAGTTCCACAAAAAGGGTCTGCAACTATGCTACCTTTTTTTATTCTTGCAAGATTTGTTATTGCTCTTGCTAATCGAGGGTGCATTGTTATTGGAAGTTCAAAAGGCTTTTCCTTCCTTTTTTCAAATCTATGCCTATTTATTTCATAAATTTGCCTGCTTAAATAAAATTTTTTTCCAGAAAATATTTTTATTATATTTACAGGCTTTTTTAAATTAACTTTATATCCAGCTTTTTTTAATTCTTCTCCAAATTTTTTTTTGATAGGAGTAGAGGAGTAAATTTTATCAAGTTTTTTTACTTCTATTTTAAAATCTCCATGCATTTTCATTTTTTTTATTGCTTCCATCATCTCCTCCTCACTCCCTTCTGCGATTAAATTTCCGATACTAAATGACATTGCAATTCTTTCTGCTATCCTTTCTAAATTACCTTCAACTTCTGCTATGTATATTCTATTATGATGAATTTCTTTATGCTTGATACCTTCTCCTTCAAAAATTGCTCTTATTTCTGCCACTGGCAATGTCGGATGCTCGCCTGACAGCTCAAATATCACTTGCATAGAATTAAATATTGATTTGGAATATATAAGCATGGGCTGTTATATATGTGGAGCAAGAGAATTCACAACATGCCATCATTGCGGCAAGCCAATATGCAAAGAACATGCACATTTTGTTGAAGAAATTGGTTATTATCTATGCGATTCATGTTATTTAGCCCATAAAAATGGTTCTCCAAACATTCTTTCGGAGTAAAGTTTATATAGAAGAATTATTATAGCGTTTTGGTGATAAAATGTTAACAGGAAAGACCCCAATTTTAATATTGAAGGAAGGAACTGAAAGAGAAAAGGGTAAAGAAGCGCAATACAACAATATAAGAGCAGCAATGGCTATAGCAGATGCAGTCCGCTCAACGATGGGACCAAAAGGAATGGATAAGATGCTTGTAGACAGCATGGGAGACGTTGTTATAACAAATGATGGTGTTACCATATTAAAAGAAATAGAAGTGGAGCATCCTGCTGCAAAAATGTTGGTAGAAGTGGCAAAAGCTCAGGATCAGGAATGCGGCGATGGAACTACGACAGCTGTTGTGCTGGCTGGCGAGCTGTTGAAACATGCTCAGAGCTTGGTGGAACAAAATATACATCCAGCTGTCATTGCAGATGGTTACAGATTGGCAAGTAAGAAAGCTATTGAAGTTCTTGAAGACATAGCAATGGAAATAAATGAGAGTAATGAAGAGATATTGAAGAAAATTGCAGAGACATCGATGACTGGAAAAGTAGCAGCTCCAAATAAAGAAATGCTTGCAAATATTGCTTATGAAGCTGTCAAGGCTGTTGCAGAAGAAGAAAATGGGAAGATAAAGATTGACTTAGATAATGTTAAAGTAGAGAAAAAGCAAGGTGGATCAGTTGAAGACACAGAACTCATAGAAGGAGTGATACTTGATAAGGAGCGCGTCCATCCAGATATGCCAACAGTCATAAAAGATGCAAAAATATTGCTTTTGAATGCCCCAATCGAAGTAAGAAAAACAGAAGTGGATGCCCAGATAAGAATATCAGACCCAGACCAGCTACAAAAATTCTTGGAAGGAGAGGAAGCAATGATAAAGGACATGGTCGATAAAGTAAAGGAAAGCGGAGCAAATGTTTTAATATGTCAAAAAGGCATTGATGACTTAGCACAGTATTATCTTGCAAAAGCAGGAGTATTTGCAGTAAGGCGTGTCAAAAAATCGGATATGGAAAAACTTTCAAGGGCTACAGGAGCGTCAATATTGTCAGGCTTGGAAGAAATAAAAGAAAGCGATTTAGGAAAAGCAGGTAAAGTAGAAGAAAGAAAAATCGGTGATGACAAAATGACATTTATAACAGATTGCAAGAATGCAAAAGCAGTTAGCATATTAGTTAGAGGAGGAACAGAACATGTTGTTGATGAAATTGAACGTGGCTTACATGATGCATTGAGCGTAATAGCTGTTGCAATGGAAGACGGCAAGATGACGAGCGGCGGCGGCTCCGCTGCAGTGGAAATTTCTTTGGCATTGCGCGATTATGCTTCGACAGTAGGAGGAAGGGAACAGCTTGCTATAGAATCTTTCGCAGATGCAATTGAAATTGTTCCACGTGCTCTTGCAACAAATGCTGGGATGGACCCAATAGACATGCTCATAAGATTGAGACAGGCACATAAAGAAGGGAAGAAATATCATGGCGTTGATGTTTATGGAGGAAGCATTTCTGACATGAAAGAAGCAAATGTTCTTGAGCCATTGCGTGTAGGCGTCCAAGCCATAAAATCAGCGACAGATGCAGCAGTAATGATACTCCGTATAGATGACGTGATAGCAGCAAAAGAAATAGGAAAAGGCAAAGGAGGAGAAGGAATGCCACCAGGAGGCATGGGTGGACCACAAGGCTATGGAGGAGAATACTAATTCCCTCTTTCCCCATTTTTTTAAAAAATTAAAAATTTTTTCACAATAAAATAACTCTTTTTCACATTTTCGTTTAGCAGCAATAACAAAAGCGGGCGCGCCGGGATTTTCTTGCAATGCAATTCGAACCCGGGCTCACTGGCTTAGAAGGCCAGTGCCATATCCTGGCTAGGCCACGCGCCCACAAAAAGTAAAGCAAACAATTTTAAAAACATATTCCTAAATAAATTTAGTTTATTAGGGGGAGGCAAGGGACGAGATAGAGGCAACAAAAAAGAATCGTGCTCGTCCCTTATATTTTATAGGCTTTTGCCTATGTGTCATAAAGGTTATGATATATAAATATTTCGTATAGTGCTTCAGAAGTTAGCTAAAAATTATTGTTAGTTTTGTCTTAGCTAACAATAACCAATATGCTAAAGTTTTTAATTCATTTTTTATTACCGAAATATGAAAACGACATTTAGTATAATAAAAGCAGATGTTGGCGGTTGCCCAGGGCATTCAAAAGTTAATGAAAAACTGATTGAGATTGCAAATAAAATGTTGCAAGATGGAAAAGAAAACGGAGTATTAAAGGATTTCTTTGTTACAAATTGCGGTGATGACCTTGAGCTTATAATGACCCATGATAAAGGAGAAAATAGTGAGGAAGTTCATTCATTGGCTTGGAATGTTTTTAAAGAAGGAAGTAATTTAGCAAAAGAACTTGGTTTTTATGGTGCAGGGCAGGATTTATTAAAAGATGCTTTTTCTGGAAATGTTCGTGGCTTGGGACCAGGCATAGCAGAAATGGAATTTACAGAAAGAAAATCAGAACCAATTATAGCTTTCATGATGGATAAAACTGAACCAGGAGCATTCAATCTGCCCATATACAAAATTTTTGCAGACCCATTCAACACAGCAGGCTTAGTAATAGACCCAAAATTACACTCTGGTTTCAAATTTGAAGTGTGGGATATTAAAGAGCATAAGCGTGTTTTCTTAAGAGCTCCAGAAGAAATGTATGATTTGCTTGCATTAATAGGAGCCAAATCAAGATTTGTCATAAAGAGAGTTTATCCTAAAGAAGGTGGTAAGCTTCCTGAAGATGAGCCTGTTGCTGTAATTTCAACAGAAAAATTGTATCAAATAGCTGGAGAGTATGTGGGAAAAGATGACCCTGTTGCAGCCGTTCGTGCTCAATCTGGTTTGCCAGCTCTTGGAGAAGTTCTTGAACCATTTGCTTTTCCATACCTTGTTTCAGGATGGATGCGAGGCAGTCACAATGGCCCAATAATGCCAGTTTCAAATAAAAATGCAAAATGCACCCGTTTTGATGGTCCTCCAAGAGCAATAGCAATTGGCTTCCAGCTCAAAAATGGTATGCTCACAGGACATGAAGATTTATTTGATGACCCTGCTTTCGATTATACAAGGCAGGAGGCAGAAAAAATAGCGGATTACATGCGCCGCCATGGTCCTTTTGAGCCACATCGCCTTCCATTGGAAGAGATGGAATATACAACCCTGCCCAAAGTAATGGATAAGCTTAAAGATAGATTTGAGCCCGTCTCCTAATCCCTTCCATCCAAAAATGAACGAAAAGTTTCTTCTGTTGTGTAGTTTGGAATAAAATTGGCTTCCTTTTTAGCTTTTTCATTACTTGCAACCCATCTATATTTAACGAAATCAAGGATATCAGGCGGAACTTCTGTGAGCCTTAATTTCCAGAGAAAGCTGAGTATGGGATATAAAATGAAGGAAGGCAAACTTACTGATTTCTTTTTTGCTGTTTCCACTATTTTCTTCCATTTCATGGTTCCGTTTCCAGTAATGTTGAATACACCTTCAATATCATTCATTAAAAATATTTCATAAGCCCTAGCAACATCATCTTCATGTACAAATTGCATATCAGGATTTAATCCATCCACCAATGGAAGAAATGGCCAATTAAGAAGACGGGAATAAAAATGATTTACCGTTGGACCTAAAACAAGGCAGGGGCGTAATATCGTTAATTTAATCTTTTTATTCTTTTCAGCAAATTCCCTGCTTATTTTTTCCACTTCTATTTTATCCTTATTGTAGTAATATCTTTTGTGCCCCCTCAATGGGCTTTCTTCAATTAAAAATTCTGGATTATCCTGCCATGCCCCATATACCATTGTGCTGCTTGTAACAATAATTTTTTTTGCATTGGCATGTTTTGTTGCATTTAACACATTTTTAAATCCGTTAATATTAATATCATGCATTTCATTTTCGTTATGAATTGGATTCAAAACAAATGCGAGATGTATAACAGCATCTATGCTATATTTTTTAAATAAATTTTTTAGATTTACATCTCTAACATCCATTCTATAGTAATCCATTTTTTTAAATTTATGATTAAATTCTCTTCTTGATATACCCAAAATTTTCTCTATTTCATCATTTTTATCAAGCCTTTCTATAATTTTTCTTCCAAAATAGCCCGCCGCTCCTGTTATTGCAACTCTCATGCTGTCAAAAATAAAATTACTTTATAAAGCCTATTTAAAGAAATATAAAGCCTATTTAAATAAAATTTTAATATTTATGCGTAAATAGATAAATATCATTTTTGTATAATA
>CAZYCK010000012.1:0-13060 GCA_964646055.1 uncultured Thermoplasmatales archaeon
AAGCAAAGCCGATATCTTCTGGATAAGTAGAGTAGCCAGAATACCACATATAGTACATGCTACCATCTTTGATTACCATTGGCTGCATTACTTTATTATCGTCCCATGAGCCAGATGCACCTGGTGAAAGAACTGGATTGCCGCCATTTGCTACTGTATATGTTCCGTCAATTGTACCACATGTAGCTAAAAGTATATAATAAGGATTACCAGTAGCATTTTCTTTTGCTTGGAAATACATTTTGTATGTTCCGCCATCATTGATAACCTTTGGATTATCAATTTTTACCCATCTTGTAGCATTTGGGTTCGTAAATACTTTATTTCCTACTGTCCATGTTATTCCATCAGTAGATGTATATATAGAGAAATTCTGCTCGTCTCCATTGTAGTAGTTAAACATATAGTATGTGCCACCTTCCTTCATTACATATGGGCAATCATTCGTTTTATAACCTAATACAGATGTGTTCTGTGGAGCATTCCAGTTTATTCCATCAGTTGAGGTGGTATATTGGATGTAGCTACCTGCTGAAGGTGTAATATACCACATCTTGTATAAACCATCACTCGAATCATAAAGCACTGTTGGCCTTTCACCATTTGATATTACATTCTGTGGAGTTGTCCATTGGGCTACATGCAAAGTTTGAGTTGTTGCTCCTTTTGCATTTCCAGTTATTCCTAAAATTGCTACTATTCCAATTACTAACAATATTCCTACAATCATGCCTCTTTTCATGCTTTTCTTCTCCATTTTATGCCTCCATTGGTATGTATATTAGCAACTGAAATATAAGCTTTATGCTATAAAATTTGTTGATATATCAATTATTTTCTCTTATGGGTATATAAAAATTTCCCTTTAATAAGGGAACATTGTTGATTTATTTATCATTAGTCTTTTTTACAAAATATTTTATATTGCCATCGTTTTCCTTTCATGGAATATAAGGTTAAAAACATTGGATTGGCTGATGAAGGAAAAAAATTGGTTAGATGGGCAGAGCAACACATGCCAGTTTTGATGGGAATAAGAAAAGAATTTGAAAAAGAAAAGCCATTGGATGGAGTCAAAATTGCTGCTTGCTTGCATGTAACAAAAGAAACTGCTGTTTTAATAAAAACATTGCAAATTGGAGGGGCAAGTATTGCTCTAACTGGTTCAAACCCGCTTTCAACAAATGATAGCGTTGCTGCATGGCTTGCTAAAAATGGCATTCATGTTTTTGCATGGTATAGTAACCATGAAAAATATTACTGGTGCATCGAACAAGCTTTAAAGATAAAGCCAAATATAACAATGGATGATGGTGGCGACTTGGTTACAACATTGCATACTAAACATAAAGAATTAATAAAAAATGTTATTGGTGGAACAGAAGAGACGACGACAGGCGTTAATCGCCAGCGAGCCATGGAAAAAAATGGAATATTGAAGTATCCATTAATAGCAGTCAATGATGCAATGACAAAGTTTTTATTTGACAATCGCTACGGCACAGGACAAAGTAGTATAGATGGCATTTTAAGAGCTACAAGCATTTTACTTGCTGGAAAAAATTTTGTTATCGCTGGCTATGGATGGTGTGGGCGTGGATTAGCAAATCGTGCAAGAGGCATGGGAGCACATGTTATCATAACAGAAGTTGATGAAATTCGTGCTTTAGAAGCAGCTATGGATGGATTTGAAGTAATGCCAATGGAAAAAGCATCAATGATAGGAGATATTTTTGTCACTGTAACAGGAAACAAGCATGTTATAGATGGAAGGCACATCAAAAAAATGAAGGATGGTGCTATAATTGCAAATTCTGGCCATTTTGATAATGAAATAAATGTTTCATGGCTTGAAGAAAACTCAATAAAAAAGGAAGAAATAAGAAAAAATGTCATGGAATATAGCCTTCAAAATAAAAAAGTTTATTTACTTGCAGAAGGCAGGCTAGTAAATTTGGCAGCCGCCGAGGGGCATCCTTCTGAAGTCATGGACATGTCTTTTTCAAATCAAGCTCTGGCTGTAAAATGGATTGTTGAAAATGCTGGCAAGCTTGAGAATAAAGTTTATAAAGTTCCAGATAAATTAGATAGAGAAGTAGCAAGGCGTAAGTTAAAAGCAATGGGAATTAAAATAGATAAGCTTACGAAAGAGCAAATAAATTATATGAGAGGATGGAAAGAAGGGACTTAGTTAGGGCTGCAAAAGAAATAAAAAAGGCAAAGCTTATGGTAGCTTTAACAGGAGCAGGAATTTCTACTGAATCTGGCATACCTGATTTTAGAAGCAAAAATGGGCTATGGAGCAAATTTGATGTAAATGAATATGGATATATTGATAACATAATAAATCAGCCAGAAAAAGTATGGAAAATGCTTCGTATTTTAATAAATGGGCTAGAAAATGCAAAGCCAAATGAAGGGCATAAAGCTCTTGCAAAAATGGAAAAAATTGGCTATTTGCATGCAGTAATAACACAGAATGTTGATGGGTTACATCAAAAAGCAGGGAGTAAAAATGTCATTGAAATTCATGGAAACTTTAGAGAAGCAAAATGCCTCAAATGTGGGAGAATTTACGACATAAGTTATGCATTAAAGCAAAAAATTCCAAAATGCGAGTGCGGCGGCTTGCTCAAGCCAAATGCAATTTTCTTTGGTGAGCCAATCCCGAGAGATGCTTTTATTAAATCCCTTTCAATGATTGAAAAATGCGATGCCATGCTTGTTGTCGGCACATCCGCCATGGTTTATCCCGCCGCCGGGCTGCCAGCAATGGCTAAACAAAATGGGGCTAAAATAATCGAAATCAATAAGGAGCCAAGCATGATATCTAATATATCAGATTATTCATTATATGGAAAAGCTGGGGAAATTTTGCCAGAAATTATAAAATTTTTAGATTAAATTGTATTTCTTCTGCTGCCTTCCTTTCTATCAATATTTTTGCCACCTCTACAGGCAACGAAATGACATCTTCTTTTTTTAATCTATATTTTTTCATGTTGCTATCAACAAATTGCGGCACATCTTTCAATATTCTTAATATTGCGAACTCTTTCTTTTTAGCCTCAAATATTTTTTTCCTATTTTCTTTCAATATTTTTAACAATGAATCATAAAAAATTTTTTCTTCTCTAGTCAAATTTTCTGGAGTTTTTCCTTCTGTTCTCGCCATCAGCAGGGCATTCATAACTATTTTTTTCTCCCTTCTTTCAAAAATATTTTTCAATATTCTTTTCGTATTTCTCAACTCATCTGAAAGAAGCATTATTTTGCGTGATGATGGATTTTTTATTCTCTCTCCTTCAATTTTTTCTTCCATTTCCTTGATATAGCTCACTGCTTCCTGATAAAAATTTATTCCAATATCAGTAAGCCCAGAAGCCATTTTTTCATTCTGCTCTATATTCCGAATTTTTGAATAACTCAGCATATAAATACATGAAATACTTAAATATTAATATTTTATTTATCAATATGCTTAAAAAATTACTTCCTATAGCTATAGTTATTCTTTTTTTGATGCCATTGGGAATAGCACAAACGAAAGAATTGCCTTCGGGCTTTAGTGGCGTGTCATGGGCAAAAGTTGTTCCTGTAAAAAAAGCAACTTTTGTTAAGTTTGATGATGATAGCCTTGTAGATGATTTTGCTTACATGTCAGCAATACCAGCAAGCGTTTTTTATGATAATAATACAGGGAGAATATATTCCCACCCACTGCTTTTTTATAATGATTATACAAAAGGAAATGAAAGCAAACTTTCATTAAATGACAGGCAGGGTTTAAACTACTTCATGGAAGATTGGAACACATATTCAAAGAAATTGAAACAGATAGAATACATAAATGTTGATGGAAAGCCATGGAAAGCTGATAATTATACATATATTAAAAGTAACAATATATATGATATTGCTTCTAAAATAGCATTGCATGACTGGAGTTATAGCAGTAATGCTGTTGTTGCCGTTGTTGGAGATGTAAGCTATGGAGCTTATGATAAAGCAAGTTATTCAGTTAAAGGAAGTCTTCCATCAAAAGAAATAAAACATGTTAGGCTGAAAGGAATAAAACAGGATAGCTTAGCCCCTCAATATGATAATTTTTATGTTGGGAATGATTATAAATTTATTACAGCTGACTTATGGTGGCCCTCAATAAGCTGGTTTCCAAATTTAATGAAGATAGTAACAATAGGAATGCTTCAAGGAGGTCTTACACTTCCATCTGCGGACCCAGACTTGCAATTATATTGCAATTACAATGGCAGCTTAATGGAAGTGGCAGCATCACAAACATGGAATGTAATGTGGGGACCAAAAGAGCATGTTGAAACTTATGTTTATAGTCCTGGCAACTGGAAGACAGCAATAACAGATATACCAACAAAAGGAGCTCCAACAACAAGAGGATTGTTTTCTGAAAAATATGGAACAATGTTGCAACGCATGGTTGATAGAATAACTGGGAAGGTAATATATTATATAGACGTTGATATGTATCCTGGAAAAGAAATTGAATTAAAAGAAATTCCTCCATTTATGGCAAGAAATGTAAATTTTGAATTAACATGGCAGGGAAATGCAAAACTTGGGCTAATTATAGTTGACGAAAATGGTGCCGCCGTAGGATTTGCGACATCCAACAATGTAAGCAAACAAACATTACATCTTGACCAGCTTGGACAAGGAAAATATAAGGTTGAAATAGTCCAGCTCACACCAGCGAATGGAACAATAAGCTACACATTAAAATATTCATGGGAAAGCAAATTGAAAAAGCAGCAAGCAAATTATATAATGAATGCAGCTGAAGGCTCAATAATAGCTTCTTTAAATAATGCTCCACTCCTTTATACTCCTCCAGATAAATTATATGATGGAATAAAAAATGTTGTTAGAAAACTTGGGATAAAAAATGTATATGTAGTAAATATAGGAAATGGCAATGCAAGTTCAATAGATTCATTAAGCAGCATTTGCCATATAAGAAAAGAATATACAAGCCTTGTGAATATATATCACGTAATAAGAAATAGGACAAAACAAGATAGCATAGTTTTCACAACCATCGACCCATGGACCTACTGGTTTGTTGGAGAGCTAAAGCCAGCGGGAGAAAAAAATGGTGCATTGTATGTCGGCCCAGCCGCATATCTGGCGGCGCACCACGGCTGCCCGCTTATAGCTGTCGATATGCACAAGCAACTTTCTACTGCTGTTGTATGGCATGATGAATGGTGGAAAAAGCATGCTATTCGTGATATTGTCCCTTCTGTTGCTGATATGTATTTAACTGGCAGTGCAGTATATAGATTCCTCGATAAAATTGGATTAGATGAGCCTGGCAAAAAAGAAACTTTAATAACCGTGGCAGGACAATTTGATATTGGCATTCCATGGGATAGAGCATTTGTTGGTGTAGCATATCCTGGCAGAATATTAGGAACGCCAGTTGATACAAGCTATTGGATTGCAAGAAGTGTGTTTTACCCAGCAATAATATTCGCAAATCCAGCATTGAATGAAAATGGTGTTATGCTGATAAATGGAAGCAAAAGTAAAAGATTACCAGATGGATTGCTTAAAATAATAAAGCCTAGCGAGGAAGAAAAATTTCACTATCCTGTTTTAAATTCATGGATTACATATAACCATCGTTTTAATGAAAGAGGAAGCAAATATTGGGGATTTAAATATACATGCAGTGATGGAATAACACCATATTTTGATCCATCTACAGACCCAATTGATAACAATGTCCTTGCAAAATATGGAAGATATGGTTCATATTGGCCAGATATGAGTGAAAGCGAGGTAAATCCATTTTATTTGAGAAAAGCAGGATATGATGTTGCATTTTCAACGAACTTTTCGGCAACAATGGAAGATTTGAATCGAGGTGTCATAATATGGATGGAAACAAGCCATGGATGGCATGAAGATTCTGGATTAATAATGTTCTGGGATCCTTATGGTGTCCCAGGCTTTATTGGAGTTAATGTAACATTGCCAACCATAGAACCAAATCCATGGCGTGGCTATGAGATTTATTTACCTGGCTATTTAGATGGCTCAACAGAAGAGCCAGATGTTTTAAGCCAGAGCAAGTTATTTGGGCTTGATATTGTTCCAGCAAAATTGAGCGATATACCAATAATTAAAGATACACCTTTAGGAAAAAGATGTGGATATGATGGTGTTGTAATAACTGTTTTATTTGGAAGACTTAGGGCAAAAGATTATACTGGATTACAGATGGATAAAGCATTAAAAAATATACATTCAGCAGGATTTAATGCTGGTTCATGTTTTATTGCAAATACATATTTTCATTTAACTTTAATAAGGCATGGAAGTGTTTTTCAGACAATAGACCCATGGGAAACTTCATGGTATTCTGCTTTTGCAGGTGAAATATTTTCAAAAGATATTGCTTTGGGAAAAAGTGCTGGAGAATCTTTTGTAGATGGAATAATGCATACTGGCATAGGTTATTTAACAAAGCAATGGTGGTGGGATATAAAAGAGAATATATGCTATTTTGGAGACCCAAGTTTGCATGTATATACACCAGAATATGGATGGGAAAAGCCTGATGCCATTGAAAAAAATGATATAATAGGAGGACATGCGTTAATTGAAGCAACTTCATATCCTCATGAAATCAAGCATGGAAATTATACAATTTATGTAATAGCAACATTGGTAGCATTGGTAGCAATTGGAGTTGTATATGTAAAAAAGAAGGGAATGATTTAATCATTTCAAAAGTAATGGCATTTCTCCTTCATATCCATCATATAAGAATGCAAAAGGCAAAATCCAATGTCCTGTTTCTATGTATGCCATAACTTCTTCCAATATAATGGCAACAGTTGAAGCAAAATGGGCTTCCAGTATTAAAAGAGGCGTAATCAAAATGAGAGAAGTTATATAATAAAAAGATAATGCCATTCCATATAAAATTCCCTGAGTAATGGACATAGCAACTACTTTAATAAAAGCTAATAAAGTTTCAATAGATAAGGTCATAACAACATCCACTAAAGGTAAAATAATTCTAAAGAAAATTGGCCAGAAAATATTATTTGCAATTTTTGTAAATTTGAAAATGTCTTCTGCTGAAGAAACGTTATTATGCAAAAAATATGTGCCATGGTTAATAGCATATCCAAAGAAATTTGTGCATGGTGTTCCCCATCCTCTTAAACCCAAGGATAGTCCGCTATCATAAGAAGATGTTAAAATTATTCTACCATCTGCTTTTATATCTTCCTTTATTCCTTTTTGAAACGTGGCATTTCCTAAGTCTTCAATAAATCCTCCACTAAGACAACAATCCAATAAAATTGCCATACCTTTTGCCTTTATTTCATTAAATTTTTCAGCAAGAACATCGTCACTAATGAGTGAATTTTTATTTAATTCCCATGGAACTATTGCCTCATCATATCCATCTTCTTCATCTCCATTCTCATCTTTTATTTCTGTTCCATGTCCATTATACAAAAACAATATGATATCATTTTTATTTGATTTAGAAGCAAGCCAATCTAAAGCATTCAAAATATTATCATGTGTTGCATTTTCATTTACAAGCAATTTAATGTTTTCTTTTTTCCAATTTCTCCATTTTAACAAGCCGTTATAAACTTTAAGAATATTTTTAACAGGAACATGCAAATCATATTTTGTGCCATTGTAATCATAAATGGCTACAATAACAGCATAGTAATTGGTTTCATTTGTTGTAGCATTTGTAAAAGGCAAAAAAGATGTTGATACCATTATAAATGCTGCAATAAAAACCATTATCTTCTTCATAGATTTTAAATTATAAATTATTTAAAAATTTTTCCAAATCCTCTTGCTATTGCAAATACAGCAAGATATTCAGGAACTCTTGTTTCGCCTTCTTTTAAATTAAATTCTTTCCCCATCATTTTTATTTTAAATGGCTTCTCCACTTTTATTTTTGTTAAATCATTTCCAAAAACAATTGCATCTCTTAGCGGTTCAAATTCTTCCAATGCATCCATGCTTACCTTTGTTACTTTAAATCCTGTCTTGCCATGCAAACTTCCAGGCAATCTAATGAGGCGTTTAACATCTGCTGTTACAGGCTCATCTGTAGAGCTATGCAAGACAACAGCAAGCTCTTTTATCAACGGCTTCAAAAGTCTCCTAATAGCGGGCATCTGGTCAATTTTACCTTCTTCTATTCTTTTCATCTTTTCTTCATCAAGTCCATCATATATGCTAATTGCAATTTTCTTACCTATGCCTTCCATCTCCATCAATTTTTTTATTGCCTCCTCTCTATCCATTTTTTTTATCTCCTGCAAAAATGATATTATGCCGCGAGCCATCCGCCCCCGCCATCCTGGTTGAGATGGCATTATTTCAATAGTAGATGTTGTATAATAATTTGCATATATATTTTTCTTTAAAATTACATGGCTGAAATCAAGACCACGAGCTGTTATATAATCAACTATCTCCCTCCTTTCTTGGCTTCCAAGCTCGATAACATGCTTATCAAAAACATGGCAATGGTAGCCACGCCCGCCAGAAAAATATAAAGCCATGCTTTTTTTCTCAAAACCAAAATCTTCTATTAAAAAATCCAGCAATTTTTTCATTTCTTCCTTAACTTTCAAAAGCATTTCTTCATAAGTCATTTTATTTGCATTTGGCAAATGGTCTGCATCCAAATCAAAAATCAAGTCAGCACCCATCCACTGCTTTTTTGACATTGTCTCTGCATCAGGCTGGCGGTAATAGGCAGAAGAATAATAAACATGTTTTGGAACATTTGCTCTTAAATAATAAATAAACTTCTCCTTATCCTTAAAAGAAATGTGTCGCTTCATCATATCTTCTCCGAAAAAAAAGAAAGCAAATTCACGTCTATCAAAGCGGGGTGGAAAAATAATATCAGGATGCAAGTAATATTCATAAAATTTTTTCTTAAGAAAATTCATTTTTTCCTCCTTTTTATTCTATAATAAAACAATGGATGATTAACTTTTTTGCATAATTCATCCGGCTCACAAAGACCCCATGTCCTTATTGTAGAGCATTTTGGAACAGAATACATTGTTCCAGATATTCTGCCAGTGATATGTTCTATCTGATACCTTGTTTTTTCTTCATTAAAATCCGGCGAAGAAGAGAAAATTTTTAAAATTTCTTCTACAGGCATGCCGATAGCATTCAAAAATGTTACTAAAGTAAAGCGACCAACATGCGGAACATTTATTCCTGATTTAACTGCAGAAATTAAATTTTTTATACACGGAGGGAAATCTTTAAAACTTGCTTCTCCTTTAAACTCTCTATCTCCCTTCAAAGCAAGTTTATTTTTCATTTTTATTATAAAATCATTGAATATTTTTTTTACATCAGGAGGAGAAAATAGGTAGAAAAGCTCATTTTGTATTTTTTTCCTTATTGCTTCCTGCAAAAGACGGGTTATTTCTCTATAGCTCAGTTGAATGTAGCCTTTGTCCATTAGCCTATTAACCAGTTTCCATTTCATATCCCAAGTCGGAGCATATTTAAGATAATCTGAAAAATGTATCATTCCATTTTTGATTTCAATAGCAAATTCTTTTGCAATATGTTCTACAATTTTTAGGTTTTCATTCTTCAAATTTTCATAGGCTTTCTTTGCCTCAGCCAAAGCATATCTCCTTAATAAAAAATCGCTTTCAATAGAAACAACTATCATTCTTGCAATTGGATATGAAAAAATTTCCATCATGCAATCTGTTTGATTAATGCAACCTGCATTATTTATTATCCCATGTTCCATCGCTTCTTCAACTCTTTCAACAGCTCTAATCCTTGCTCTTTCATATACAACATCATTCAAAATTTCTTCTACACCAATCTTCTCATTTTTAACCCATTCCTTTGCTTCCTGAATAAATGGATATTTTGCCATAATAAACAAATCCACAAAATTAAATATTTCTAATATAAAAAAGAATGGGGCTTACAATTTTATAACAAATATATCAAAACTTTTTAATAATTCTTTTTGTTTTACCTTTTAAAGGTGATTATATGAGGAAAATAGTCGAAGAAGCTTTTAAGAGAGCTGAGAATGAAAACAATGTTACGCTTACAGAGGAAGAAGAGAAATTACTTCAGGAAAAAAATAAAGAACTTGAAGAAGTTTTAATTGGTCTAAAACCAAAAATAAAGGTCATTGGTGGAGGAGGCGCAGGAACAAATACAATAGAAAGATGCTTTGAAGCAAAAATTTATGGAGCTGATTTAATAGCTGTAAATACAGATGCTCAGCATTTATTGCATGCAAGAGTGCCCCATAAAGTTCTTATCGGCAAGCACGTTACCAAGGGTTTGGGCGCCGGCTCGCTTCCAGAAAAAGGTAGGGAGGCAGCTTTGGAAAGTGAGAATGAACTTAAAAAAATTATAGAAGGCTCTGACATTGTTTTCATAACATGTGGGCTCGGAGGAGGCACAGGCACAGGCTCCGCCCCTGTTATAGCAAAATTATCAAAAGAAGCTGGAGCACTAACGCTTGCAATAGTTACACTTCCATTCAGTGTTGAAGGACGCGTTAGAAAAGAGAATGCTGAAATGGGGTTGGCGAGGCTAAAAGGAGCCACTGATACTGTCATTGTAATTCCAAATGATAAATTGCTTGAATTAGTTCCAAGAATGCCCATAAATAAAGCATTTAAAGTTGCCGATGAGATTTTAATGCGCAGTATAAAAGGAATAACAGAAATGATAACCAAGCCTGGATTGATAAATTTAGATTTTGCAGACTTAAAGACAATAATGAGGCAGGGAGGCGTCGCAATGATTGGAATGGGAGAATCAGATAGCGATAATAGAGCTGTAGAAGCTGTAAATGAAGCATTGTCTTCTCCACTGCTTGATGTTGATGTTAGTGATGCTTCAGGTGCTTTAGTAAATGTTATTGGTGGGGATGATATGACAATTAAAGAAGCAGAAGGTGTGGTAGAAGAAGTTTATTCAAGAATAAATCCAGATGCGACGATAATATGGGGAGCTGGCATAGATAAAAATTTGAAAGGGACAATAAAAGTAATGGTTGTTTTAACGGGCGTAAAATCAAAGCAAATTTTAGGACCATCAACAGAAATTGAAGAAGAAAAACAATATGGAATTGATGTGATAAGATAAAAATGAAGAAGGGAATAGTCGATAAAGCATGGGAAGCTCAGACTGCCTTAGAAAAAAAAGTAGAGAGATTTGGCAAAGGAAAATATGGCAGGGTTTTCAAAATGGCTCGTAATCCAGAGCCTGATGAATACATAAGAACATCTGAAATATGTGCTGTGGGCATATCAATAATAGGACTCATAGGCTTTGTTATTTTTCTTCTTGCAACTGAAGTTGCTCCATGGATTGCCAGTCAGTTAGGGATATGATGGAAACAAAAATTTTTGTTGTTAAAACACAAGTAGGACAGGAAGAGAATGTGGCAAATATGTTTGAAAAAGCTGCTAAAAGGATAGATAAAATAGTTTCAATTCTGGCTCCAAAAGAATTACGTGGATATATTTTTGTAGAAGGAGATGACATAGATGTCATAAAAAAACTCATAAGACACATGAAGTATGCAAGAGACGTTCTTGATAAAGATATTAAAATCGAGGAAATAGAACATTTTCTTTTCCCGCCTTCTAGCGTAGCCAATATTGAAGAAGGGATGATTGTTGAACTTGTAAGCGGGCCATTTAAAGGAGAAAAAGCAAAAGTTACAAGGATAGATGATGCAAAAGAAGAAATAACTGTCGAGCTATTAGATGCCATGGTTCCAATTCCAATAACTGTTAGAGGAGAGCAAGTAAGAATATTAAAGAAAAAGGAGGAATAAAATGGAAGAAGTTGAAGTTTTAGTAGAAGGAGGAAAAGCGTCAGCAGGACCGCCTATTGGGCCTGCCCTTGGCCCACTGGGCTTGAATGTTGGAGAAGTTGTAAAAAAAATAAATGAGGTTACAAAAGATTTTCAGGGAATGAAAGTGCCTGTAAAAATAATAGCTGATCCCGCAACAAAAAAATATGAACTTAAAGTAGGAACACCTCCGGCATCAGCCCTAATAATGAAAAGAGCTGGAATTGAAAAAGGAACTGGAGATAGCAATTCAGTTGGTAATATAAGCATTAAAGATGTTATAGAAATAGCGAAAATGAAAAAAAATGACTTGCTTGGAAATAGCTTAAAGGCAAGAGTAAAAGAAATAATAGGAACATGTGTTTCAATGGGTATAACTGTAGAAAATATGAAAGGAAAAGAAATAATTAAAAAAATAGACAAAGGGGAGATTGAGCTTAAAGAATAAGCGCTCTTACATCCACAACTTTTTCTATCTCGTTCCCTGCTTTATCATAAGCTTTTACTTTTATTGTATGACTTCCAACTGCCCATCCACTCCATTTCATTGAATAAGGAGTTTCATTGTCCTCAGCTTTTTTCACGCCATCGATATAAAATTCAACTTTTTTTACTCCTGATATGGCATCGGTTGCATTTGCTGTAATCGTTATTTTTCCAATCACAATGGCTTTGTTTCCAAGTGTTGGGAAAATTGCCCTATCCAAAAGATATATCTGTCCTCCTAAAGGCTTTGTTATTTCTAAGGAGGGCGGCGTATTATCTACTATAAACTTACTTGATATATCACTTCCAACATTTCCTGATGTATCTTTAGCAGAGACTTCAATCATATAATTCTTGCTATCTTGAAAACCACTTGTATTCCACGTATATGAACCACTATTTACAATGTTTGAAACAATATTATGCCATGTCAAGCCGTCATCAATACTATATTTTATTGTTATCTTAATTTCCTGCCTACTATCATGATTATCTGTTGCATTCCACCTTATATCAACATTTCCTTTCAGTATGCTACCTTTAGATGGATATGAAATTTTAACATTTGGTGGAATTATATCAGCTATTTGAAATTGTTTTGGATTGCTTTTGTTTCCATTATTACTTGTATCTATTGCATATATGAAGAAGCTATAATCTCCTACTGCA
>CAZYCK010000012.1:13160-14826 GCA_964646055.1 uncultured Thermoplasmatales archaeon
TGAAGAAGGATTTGCATTTACATTTGTTATCTGTGGTGGTATTGAATCAATTATTTGAAATTGTTCTGGATTGCTTTTTGCTCCATTATTACTTGTATCTATTGCATATATGAAGAAGCTATAATCTCCTACTGCATTGTATTGTTTATTGCAATAAAATATATTTCCAGTTTTATTTGAAGATATGCTGAAGTTTTTATAACTTCCATCAGGATAAGTAATGTTTAGAAAAACATTTTGTAAAGCAACATTGTCTGTAACATTGCATGTTATGTTAACATTGCTTCCTGCATTCTGTGAAGAAGGATTTGCATTTACATTTGTTATCTGTGGTGGTATTGAATCAATTATTACATTTACTTCTACAGCAAATACACCATTTCCGCCATTTGAACTTATTGAAATATTGCATGTATGTAAACCTGCGGATAAATTAGTTGTATTTATAGTAACAGTTATTGTATTATGTTCCCCATTAGATAAGCCAACTGATGGATTAATAGCAATCCAACTACAATTAGAAGCAAAAGAATAACTCAATGTTCCTGTCCCAGAATTCCATATTTCAAAGGTTGTATTGGCAATTTGCCCTTCAGGCATGTCACCAAAATCATAAGATATAGGATTGTAGGTAAGCATTGAACCTGCTATAACCGTAACATTGCCATTAACTACATTTACATTGCTACTACCTTGAATAACGGGGTTTTCAATATTTATATATGATGTTCCTTCTCCTATTGCCTGAAATGTTATTGTTGCAAATGTGCCTTCTTGGGTCTTGTTCGAACTCGATGCAGCCATAATATATGTTATTGTTCCATTTGTGTTATCGATATCGGCCACTCCCGACAGGTCACCAAGCCATATCTCAAACATGCCACCATTTTCTATACTTATTGCATGAATTTTGGATGGATCAAAAGATATATTACAAACAGCAGATGAAACCGGCTCAGCAGGAATGATGGATATATTAACAGTAAAATTTTCTCCTATATTAACCACTTGTTCTTGTGGGTCTATTGCTATTGTATTCAAATCATCTCCTTTTACATATAATGCTACCATAGACAAAAGAAAAATCGCTACCGCTATTCCTACTTTTACTCTCATTTCTATCCCTAAAAATGTAATATCTAACTCTATTTAAATTTTCACTATTTAATAAAAAGAAAGGGAGAGAGATTAGCTTTTTGTTCTTTTCTTCCAGATTGCCACCAATGCTACTGCTATTATAACAAGTATTATAATTATTGTCAATGGGAGCCATATATTCTGTATTTCTTTCTTAACCACTACATTGACTACAGTAGAATCAGTTGCTCCATCATTATCAGTTACAGTAAGCGTTACATTATAGCTTCCTTCTTTGTCATAAGAATGATTTACATTGCTGCCATATCCAATGCTTCCATCTCCAAATTGCCAAGTCCAATTTACAATGCTTCCATCGGCATCACTGCCTATTGATTTAAACACTATTTCTTCATTTATTTTTGGTTTATTTGGCTGATAATTTATTGTTGCTACTGGCTTGGCATTTAAAACTTCTATTATTTCTTGTTTTGCTGCTGATGCTCCATCATTATCTTTCACAGTCAGCTTGACAACGTATGTTCCATTGTCTGCATATTTATGGCTTGGATTTTGTTCATAGCTTGTT
>CAZYCK010000013.1:0-14231 GCA_964646055.1 uncultured Thermoplasmatales archaeon
GTTTTCTCAACAATATTTGCATACTTGCTATATACAATATTTGGCTCATTTATGTAAACGCTCTTTTCTATTGACGAGCCATTTGCATTTATAATTGGCATGACAGATGCCACCATAATAAAAGCCGCAAACAATACAATTAACTTTTTCATAGTTGATAATACAAAAAGGCTACAAAAATATTTCTACTGCCTCACCTCCTCTAACATTAAAATATTCTGCTGCGCTGCTTTCCCTTCTTGCTATTTCCAAAAATCCCGCTGATGAAATCACAGCAATTATTTCCCCCTTTTCCGCATATCCGTATGAAGGAAGCAGCCTTGCATCTTTTTCAATTCCTTTTATCCTTATCCTAAAAATTTTTTGGATTGGCTGTCTTATATTTGTTATTATATTTCCAAATCTATCTATGAATAAAATTTTGCCTTCTATTCTATTTCCTTCTCTTAATTCTTCTGGGAAACCAATTTTTATAAAATCATGTATTTCTTTCATATCTGGTTTTTCTCCCATGGAAAGCACCGCCGCAGCAGGAGCAAAAATATCTCTGCCATGAAAAACTGGAGATGCTTTTTTATCTTTCAATTCATACACCTTTTTTATGCCCAATTTTTTTGCAGCGGGATAAAACATGCCATTATCTGGACCAACAAACCATGCATTCTCGCATTCAATTGCTATGCTCTTTCTTTTCGTTCCTACGCCAGGGTCAACAACACCAATATGAATTGCATTCTTGAAATACGGAACTATTGAATAAATAACAAAAGCACCTTGCATAATATTTTGAGGTATTATATCGTGGGTTACATCTACTATTTTTGCTTGAGGATTTATTGATGTTATGACCCCTTTCATCTCTGCTGCATATTCCCAGCCAATATCTGTTGTCAATGTTATAATCATATAATTTAAAATAAATCAATCTTTAAAATGATTTTGAAATTATTTTCCAGCTACATTTATTGACTGTAAAATTTCTTTTCTTTCCTCTTCTTCCAAAACACCTCTCTTTTTTCCTTGCCATTCTATAAGCTTTATAAATAAATGATATAATGGCTTTATCAAAATATCTCTTTTTCTTTCCTGAAAATATTCATTAGCTATGTTTTTAGCCCATTTTATATCATGTCTTAAACATTTTATTAACAATTCCTTTTGTAATTCATTCATCTGCTCTTCTTTAAACCAGTCCTTGTTTTTTAATTTCCCCATAGGAACAAAAAATAATGGAACAATCAAAGCTTTAAAATCTTTTAAATCATCCATCAATTCAATTGTTTTTATCACATCATCTTCTGTTTCTTCAGGCAATCCAACTATAAGAGTGCAAGCTGGAACCATGCCGGCATCGGTCATTACTCCAGCAGCAAGCTTGATAATTTCGGGATATTCCTCAGGCTTAAATGGCTTGGCTTTTGCTGGCATTGCTTTTTTAACCAATTCTGGCGAGCCAGTTTCAATGCCCATTTCTGCTCCCCACCATCGCTGGTGATCATCAATTAAAATTTCAGCCACTTTTTCAATTATTTTTGGTTTTGCTGCAACAGCCGCAAAAGAAGCATGGCTCCATGTTACATTTTTCATATATTTTTTTGCAATTTCGTTCAATTTCAAAACTTTTTCTTCATTTGGAATGACATTGCTTGATCCATATATCATAACGTCCTCGCCGTGCAAAATTGTTGCATCCAATCCATATTTTTTATTTACAAGCAGTTCTTTTTCAATTTTTTCATAAGGATACCATCTTAATGGGCGCAGAGTTACAGTACAAAATTTGCACCCACGAGGACAGCCACGGCCAATCTCAACCAGCCCATTCACACTCGCTTTTTTAATCTCCGGTATCTCATCCAAACTCGGAGCTTCTTTTGGTTCCTTTTCAATGTATTGTGGCAATTCTTTGCCATCTAAAGCATCTTTAAAAAGCATAGGAACATCTTTTTCTGCCTCGCCATCATAAATACAATCTATTTTATAACGTCTAGCAAATTCCATATTATATTTGAATTGCCACACGCCGGGGCCGCCAACAATTGTCTTTGCTCCTTGCCTCTTTAATTTTTTATAGGCATTGCTTTTAAATAACAGCTCAAAATATTTTGCATTGTATGGTAAGCCAGTTTTCATTATGCCAGCAAATGTTGTTGAAGAAGGTCCCCAGCCGAATGGATCCATGACATATATACCCAAAACTTTTGCATTATGATTTGCTATGTCATCTGGATAAACAACGGCTGCGTCAAAGCCAGCATCAATCAATTTTGCTTCTATTTTTCTCAAACCATAAGGAGCCTGCCATGGGAAGCCATTATTGCTTTTTATCCTTGGAAAGAAAAGATAGCGGAAAAGCCATTCTGGAAGTAGATTAGGTGGCGCGCTAGTTCCAAATCCTAAAAATTCCTTTCCATGATGATTACTCATCAATGTTTTATCTGCTGTAAGCACTACTTCCATGTTTCAAGCACCTTCTCATATGCATTTCTGTTTATTACGCATCCAGGGTCAGGTGCAAGATAATCCCCAAAATAACCATAAGCTCTAGCCCTGCAACCTCCGCAATGATAACGATATGGGCATTTTCCACAATCTTCTTTAAGCAAATCTTTATTCCTTAAATCATTCAAAACTTTATTATTTTGCCATAAATCTTCGAAATCGTCTTCTTTTATATTCCCTACTTTTAGAGGGAAGAAAACGCATGGTTGTAAGTCGCCATTTGGGCGCATTGACATATAAAATCTTCCTGCTCCGCAGCCGCCTATAAATTCCGCCAGATTCGCAAGCTTACCTGGCAAGCGAGCATTGTAAAAATGTGTTGGCATTAGCACCTCGCCAGTTTTTTCTTTATATTCTTCTTGCAATGCTATTCTCGCAAATTGGGGTGCAGTAGAAAGCAACTCAATGCTTGTTTCTTTATTTTTATAATAAAGCATTTTCAATACTTCTTCTCTTTCCTCAGGAGATAAATCATTTTCTATGATAAATTTCCCTCTCCCAGTTGGAACAAAATTGTATAACATAAACCATTTTACTTTCAACTCTTCTGCCAAATCTATTATATCTGGGATTTCTTTATAATTAAAACGTGTAGCTGTTGTTGCAATTTCAACAAAAAATCCAGCTTTAACAGAATTTTTTATTCCATTTATTGTCCTTTCAAATGCTCCTGGTATGCCCCTAAATTCATCATGCGTTTCTGGAGTTGCTCCATCCAAACTTATTTGAACAAATTGTATGCCTGCATCTTTCATTTTTTTTGCAATCTCACTCGTTATTAAAGTTCCATTTGTAGCAATAGCAACGTACATGCCCTTATCAGAAGCATATCTTGCCAATTCAAAAATATCTGGTCTTACCAATGGCTCGCCACCAGAAAAGGCTAATATCGTCACACCAGCTCTGTCAAAAATGTCTATTGCTCTCTTAGCTTCTTCAGTTGTCAGTTCATCCGGTAGAGGCTTTCCTGCATTTGCATAACAATGTTTGCATCTAAGATTACAGGCATAGGTAACATCCCACACTATTTGATATGGGGCGCCGCTCGTAAATGGGCGGCGGACTCCAAATAATGCTATTCCTTTTAGTGTGGATGCCAGAGCTTTTGCCCAATGTGGCTCTTTAAATCTTTCTTTTATTGCTTCTTCATCAACTCCAAATGCTTCTCCTCCTTTTATGAGAAATTTTCTCAGCACTTTTTCTGCCGCCTTACATCCAAGACATGCATCCTTTCTTTGCCCAGTGAATAATTCTATTGCAACCTCTATTCTATTTTTTCCGTCCTTTTCACAATATTTACTCATAGATTTCAATATTTTTCTCGATAATGGATTGCCAATTGTAGATTCCAACAAACCTATAACTGTGGTCGTTTTCATATTCTTACCTCATGCAATTTCTTCAATTTTTTTAAGATATTTTAGAGTTGCCTCAACTCTTGAAATTAAATTTGAAAGTTTATACTTATATTTTCCCTCCACTTTTTTTATCTCTTCTCTCAAATCATTTAAAAGGTTGGATAATCTCCTTCTATCACTTTCTATTATTTTAATGAAATCAATATTTGCAGAATAAATGCATATTCTGTTACTTTTATCTTTATCAATAAATCCTATTCTCTTTAAAAAATTTAATGCATTCACTACCGTTGAATATGCATATCCTGTTTCCTTTGAAATTTCTTTTGCATTCATTTTTCCATGAGTAGAGAGAACTGCAACTATATTTGCTTCAGCATCCCCAAGTCCATAATGTTTTAAAACCTCTGCTACCCTGCTCTCTACTTCCTTTATCATAATTTTGGTAATAAAAATACTATTATAAATAATTTTCTATAAATTTCTTGATTGCATCACTCAGCATTTCTTTTTTAAAAATCAATTCATCTGGAATTAATCTTTTAAATTTAATTTTATCATATACTACATCCATTAAAACAAGATTATTTGCAGGTGCAACACCAAAATCCATTCTCATGCCATTCAATGCATTTTTAATGTCGTCAATGCATGCTTTACCTTGACCAACTTTTATTATTGCCGCCGTCATGCGGCGAACCTGCTGCCACAAAAATGATTTTCCATAAATGTCTATTTTTATTATCTTACCCCTATGAAAAACTGTTTTTGTTATCTCCCTAATAGGATTTCTTTTATCGATCCTTGCAAAAGAAGAAAAGTCATGAACTCCTTCAAAAATTTTTATGGCTTTTGCCATTTCATTTAAATTTAGCCCATCATTTTTTATATAATATCTATAAATCTTATATTTTGCATGCCTTGGATTAAATTTTTCATCAACTTCTGCATATCCTGTAATCCATATATTTTGTATTCCATTCATTGCCTTTAATGGATTCGCTGGCGAGTTAAAAACTATGACATTTCCAAATGCACTTACGCCTTTATCTGTTCTTGCAGCATATTGAAATTTATTTTTACTTCTGTCTTCAATAATTTTTGTTTTTATTAGCTTTTTCAATATTTCTCCTTCAACAGTTTTTTTGTTTGGTTGAATTGCAAATCCATTGAATGCCATACCATCATAACCTATTTTTATTGCGTGTCTCACAATTGTTATTTATATAGTATTTATATATTCTCATGAAAAAAGAATATATTAATCTATTAATCTGCCCATATTGTCATGGAAAGCTTTCATTAAAAATATTTAAAGAAGAAAATGACGAAATAATAGAAGGTAAGCTTATATGCAATAATTGTAAGAAAGAATATGAAATTATAGATGGAATACCAAAAATGATATAGTGGGCCCGCCGAGATTTTCAAACATGCTTGCAATTGCAAGCCATGCATTTGAACTCGGGTCTATGACTCCCGAAGCCACAAGGATAAACCAAGCTACCCTACGGGCCCATTTGCCATAAAACAAAAATTTTTTTATATGCTTTCTGCCTCTGCACTCCTCGGCTTAAATAAACTTATTATTCTTACCTCTCTCTCCATGCTTTTATTAAGCCCAGCATTGTTATATGCCACAACCTTTAGTGTTTTAAGCCCTATTTGCCCACCCCACTTCCATTCATACGGCGGGTTTGTAAAGTTTGCCACTTCTTTATCATCCACCAAGAATGAAACTTTGCTTATTCCAGAGATGTTATCGCTTGCACTTGCAATTACAGTTATTTTGCCTATTACAATTGTTTTTCTAGCAGGCAATATATCTCTTCCAAATATATATAGCCTTTTTTCCTTAGGAGATGTTATATTAACAACGGGCTTTGTTTTATCTATTTTTATAGTCTTGTTTTTAATATTTTCTTTATTCATTGCATTATCATATGAATAAAATTCTATCAAATGGATTCCTTCTTTACTTATGATAATTGACGCAGTATATTTATTCCATGATCCATTGTCTATTCTATAATATGTTTCTTTTGCTCCAGATAAAGTATCATTTACATGAAAAGTTATTGTTACATTACTTTTATACCAATCATCGTTCCCTTTATTTCCAGATATGTTTATTGTTGTTGTAGGAGGATGGGTATCAACGGTTACATTGCAGGTATCAGTATCATATGCTCCATTATTATCTGTAACATTTAATGTTGCAGTATATCTTCCATCACTTGAATAGGTATGATGTACTATCTTTCCACTACCAGTGCTTCCATCCCCAAATTTCCATTGCCATGAAGATATATTTCCATCAGGGTCATAACTTCCACTTCCATCAAATGTAACTGTAGAAACATTTACAAGTTGATCTGGGCCAGCATTTGCCACAGGTGGCTGATTTGCTATTGTTATAACTTTACTTACATCACCTGCAGTAACATTTCCGCTAATATTCCAAATTACTATCAATTTTACTGTATATGTGCCTGGCTTAGCATATTCATGTGTTGGATTTTTTTGCGTTGACCCATAGCCATCGCCAAAATACCACATCCTATCAGTTATTTGAGATTGATCATCCGAATCATCATAGAAATGAACAACATCAGCTGTTGATGGATTGCTGGGTGTCCAGTGAAAATCTGCTTGTGGCCCATTTGCATTTACAAAATTTATGAAAGATGCAATCAAAATTGCACTAATGAGTATGCCTAATTTTTTCATTTTTCTCACTATTATGTTATATAAATGTAGTTTTTAAGGATATCGCTCATTTTCTTTACCAATAAATCCTTTAGCAACTATATAAATTTCAGAACTCTGTTTTCTACTTGCCTTCGGAGCATGTGGTTTAACCATTCTAAAATTTTTTTTCACTTTTTCCAAAAATTCTGGGTAATCTTCTCCTTCAAATATTTTGCATAAAAAGTTTCCTCCCTGTTTCAAAAATTCTTCAGCAATTTTAAGAGCATTCTCACACAACCACACACTCCTCGCTTGATCCATTGTATAATTTCCACTTATATTTGGTGAAGCATCTGATATAACCACATCCACCTTTTCCACAATTTCTTTTAATTTTTTTATTGTGTCCTCGCTTGTAATATCTCCCTGCAAAAATATGACATTTTTTATCTCTTGCATTGGTTTTAAATCAATTGCTATAACTTTTCCATATCGAGATGCAATCTGACTCCATCCTCCTGGTGAGGCACCCAAATCTATGAATGTTCCTCCTTTCCTCAATACGCCGTATCTATTCTGAATTTGGATAAGTTTGAATGAAGATCTTGCCCTAAAGCCCACTTTTTTTGCTTCTCTATAATAATAATCCTGTTTTCTTTCCCTATACCATCTCGTCATAAAACAACGTCCAAATCCAACTGCTCTGCAAGTTCCTTATACCTATTTCTTATAGTAACCTCTGTAACACCAGCAATGTCCGCAACCTCACGCTGTGTCCTTCTCTCCCCACATAGAATAGAAGCGATGTATATGGCTGCGGCTGCCACGCCCGTTGGCCCTCTGCCAGATGTGAGTTCTTTTTCTTCAGCCTGCCTCAATATTTCTAAAGCCTTTGTTTTTGTATCTTCATTTAATTCAAGCTCACTGCAAAACCTCTCTATGTAATCTTGAGGCGATGTTGGCATAAGCTTCAAAGAAAGTTCTCTCGCAAGGAAACGGTATGTTCTTCCTATTTCTTTTCTATCAACTTTTGAAGACGCCGCAACCTCATCCAAAGTGCGAGGGACACCAGTCTGGCGGCAGGCGGCATATACAGCTGCTGCTGTCACTCCTTCTATGCTTCTCCCTCTTATCAAATTCTTTTCTATTGCCCTTCTATAAATCATTGCTGCTGCTTCTCTCACATTCCTTGGAAGTGCCATATCTGATGATATTCTATCTAATTCTGATAGTGCTGACGCTAAGCTTCTTTCTGATGCTCCGCCAACTCTTATTCTGCGTTGCCATTTTCTTAGCCTATATAATTGTGCTCTATTTCTTGTTGGAATTGATTTTCCATAGCTATCCTTATTCTTCCATCCTATCATTGTGCTCAATCCCTTATCACGGGCAGTATAATCTAAAGGAGCTCCTGTTCTTGCTCTTTTTTCTCTTTGTTCTGGATCAAAAGCACGCCATTCTGGACCTTGATCAATATATGAATCATCTATGACAAGACCACAATCCTGACATATAAGCTCACCACGTTCATAATCCCATACTAAACGAGTTGAACCACATTCAGGGCATCTTTTTATTTCCTCAATTTCAGCTTTTTTTCTAACCATTTTATAACCTCTAAAATTTAAACTTTTTGAATGAATAGCATTTTAATATATAAATGTTTCGGTGGTATTTTTATACCCCATTAAAAATCTTTCGCATTCCATATACTGCGAATTCTTTCAACACCTTTTATTTTTTTAATATAATCTGCAACACTTTTTGGAACTAAATGACGCCATTTCTTTTTTTCAGCAATCCTTTTTCTTATGACAGAGCCTTTATATTCATTTCTTTTAAATAATGGAATAGATAAAACTTCATATCCTTCTCTTTCAAAAATTTCTTTTATAATTGTATTATTTGAAATAACTTTATTGAAAGATGGAAGTAAGTCAACAACATGCTTTGCATAAACTCCATATCTATTTATATCTGGAACTGGTGCTATGTAAAATTTATTTATTTTATATTCTTCTAATCCATTATAAATCATTTCATATCTTTCTCCTGCTGTAAAAGGATTTTCTTTTGTAAAACTTTCATAAGCAGAGCCTATTGCAATAATATAATCAAAATCAAATTTTTTTAAAATTGATATGTGGCCCAGATGCAATGGTTGAAACCTTCCTATAAATAATGCACGCATGGATAATAATAAGGCATGAAATAATTAATTTTCTATTTATTTAGTAATTTACTCAACAAGCATGAATAAGCTGAATGCCATAAGCAATGCAGTAGAAGAAATTGTTGCATATTTGCCTATAACCGATTTTTCTTTAATTAATTCAATTTTTTCAAATGGCAATGCAAAAATTGGTAAAATTGCTATTGTTGATATCAAATGCCATATTGTAAAGGGTATAGCCAATAGATAGCATAATACAAATCCATGAAAGCTGTAGCCATAATAGCCGCCCAGCCACCATCCAAAATTTGTCCATATATCATATACTAATATTGATGGAATGCTGTATAAAATAAATTTTCCAAAACCTTTATTTTGCATTAAATATCCCATGCATCCAAGTATTGCAAATCCTGACCATGTGAAAAGAAAAATGTAGTTATTTCCTATGAGCACGTCAGTTATCAACATTATTGAAAAAGGCACAAAAAAGCTGTAGTAGCTACCCAAATATTTCCCTGCAACTAAAGAAACAGCTGCAATAATAAAAAATATATCAGCCGGCATGAAAATCGGTTGTTTTGTTCCTGCTAAATTTATATATATGTGCGGCGCAGGCGGGAGGAGAAAGCCATGGAGCCAAGTTCTTGATGCTATACCAATAAAAATTAGGAGGGATGCAATAACGAGCTTATTTAATGATAAATATTTCATTTTATCATATTGAGAAAATCCATACGTTGCTTTGAGCAATATTGTAATTCCCTACCATGTCATAAGCAATTGCCTTAATTACATAAGTTCCTACTGCAGCTTCATTCCATTGCCAGCTATATGGCTCTTCTTTATCTATTTCTTTTAGTTCATCATCAATATAAAATTTCACTTCTTCAACCCCAGATAAATCATCTACAGCAGCCACCTTTAATGTTATTTTCCCAATTATATATGAAATGCCAGAAAAATGAAATATCTCTCTGTCAGATATATATAATCCTCCCCTCGGCTTTGTAAATTCAATGGATGGTGGAGTACTATCTATTGCTATATGTACATGTATTCTTACTAATATAGATGCTGTATCTGGATTTTCACCAAACCCACCATAAAACCAATCAACAACGCTTCCATCTTTTAATTGATATTTATCCGCTCCAATCCATGGCATTGGTTCATTTGGATAATTTACCCAGTATTGCCATCCATTTGTTCCTTCATTTTTTCTTCCAGCTATTGAATCAACCAACAATGAGCCATATTGTTCATACCATTTATCATTCACTGTATAAGCAAAATCACCTTTTTTAGATGCCTTATCTAGAGCACCTAAAGCAGTCGTGCTGCTCACTTTATATGTTTTACCACTGTTATATGCTGTAACCTCAAAGGTTGTATTTTTTACCAGTGTTACATTACCTTCCCAGAATGGTTCAGGTAATGGTTCAATTATTTTTTGGCTATGACTCATTTCTCCATGACTCATTTCTCCAACCATGGGAAATAATAGCAATACTCCAATTATAATTGCCATCTTCTTCATTTTTATCACCTGTCAAATTTTTTTTACAAAAGTAAATAAAATTTTATATTTAAATTTTTTCCACAAAAAATAAAATATATCATTTCTCTTACATACCATGCATGTTATGATAGTAAATACAAAGGCTTATAAGGAAGGAATAGGAAATGAGGCAATAAAGATAGCAAAAATAATGGAAAAAGTTGGAAAAGATACTGGAATAAAAATGGTTATAGCCGTTCAGCCTTCAGATATTTATCAAGTCTCTTCTGCTTCTTCAATAAATGTATTTGCCCAACATGTTGATGCCATAAGCTATGGAAGCAATACAGGATGGATTTTAATGGAAGCAATAAAAAATGCAGGAGCAACTGGCATGCTTATAAATCATTCTGAGCACAGGCTTAAGGTGGAAGATATATATGCTATTGTTAATAAAGCAAGGAAAAATAAAATGGAAAGCATTGTTTGTGCAAGTAACAATGAGATTGCAAAAGCTGTTTCAATTTTTTCTCCAGATTATGTTGCAATCGAGCCTCCCGAATTAATAGGAGGAGACATATCAGTAACGAAAGCAAAGCCAAGCATTGTAAAAAAAGCTGTTGAAGAAGTGAATAAAATAAGTAAAGCAAAAGTTTTATGTGGAGCAGGAATAAAAAATGGCGAAGATGCTAAAAAAGCTATAGAACTTGGGGCTGATGGGATATTGGTTGCAAGCGGTGTTGTGAAAGCTAAAGATAAAGAAAAGATAATAAAAGAGCTTGCCGAAGCAATGATAATATGAGACCATACGTAATAATAAATTGTGCAATGAGTATAGATGGAAAGATTGCATTACCAGGAAAAAAGCAAGCAAGGATATCAAGTGAAGAAGATATGGCGAGAGTTCATAAATTAAGGAGCAAAGTTGATGCAGTTCTTGTAGGAATTGAAACCATTTTAACAGATGACCCAAAACTTACTGTAAAGAAAGAATATGTTAAAAAAGCAAAAAATCCAATTCGCATAATTCTTGATAGTCATTTTAAAATTCCTCAAAATGCAAAAGTTTTAGAACCAAATGCAAGAACAATTGTTGTTACAACTGAAAAAGAGGACAAACGTGGATTGCTTGAAGTTATAAAATGTGGAGATGGAGAAAAAGTTGATATAAAAAAGCTAATGAATTTGCTTTCAGAAAGAGGGATAAAAAGGCTTCTTGTAGAAGGAGGCTCAACTGTAATCTGGGAATTTTTGAAAAACAATCTTTTTGATGAATTCCATGTTTATATTGCTCCTATAATAATAGGTGGCGACGCCCCCACGCCGGCAGGCGGCGAGGGAATAAAAAGCATCGAAAATGCAATAAGGCTGCAACTTTTTGCAATCGAGAGATATGGAGATGGTGTGCTTTTAAAATTTATCCCAGCACACTGATTATTATTCGGCGATGTCTTGCTCTTATATCGCATTCTATGAATACAATCTGCTGCCATGTTCCAGTCAAAAGTTTTCCATTTTCAAATGGCACACTCAGGCTTGGACCAATTATACTTGCCTTAACATGGCTTCTTCCATTTCCATCATGCCATGCTTCTTCATGTCTATAATATTCATTTTTAGGGGCTATTCTTTCTAAAGCAGATGGCAAATCATACAATAAGCCAGGCTCATATTCTATTGTTGTTATTGCTCCTGTTGAACCCGGAACAAAAATATTGACAAGCCCGTCTTTTATGCCACTTTCTTCAACAGCTTTTTCCACTTCATCTGTTATATTAACGATCTCCATTTCATGTTTTGTATCAATTTTTAATTCTTTCCTATACATAATTTTGAAATAAGAAAAATGATAAATATTTTTGGAAAAATTATTCCCTTAGATAAAACACTCGTCAAATTACTTAACGAATATAATTATTCCCATACAAAGGATGAACTTTAGGAAAGCTTGTCTATCTAACTTTCATATCCTCCAATCATAAGGCTTGGGTCTCCAAATAAAATCCATTCTTCTACTGTCTTTGCATCAATTGCAGAATCGCTTTCTGGCTTGCTATTCCAATCTATTGGATATCTATTGATGTAATCAATTATATCTTTTCCCCATGTTGCTCCTAAAACATGAGTTCCATTAACTCCATATTCCCAGAAGAAATGTGGCTCAAGCCATGTTGTTGCGCCATCCCATGATTTTTTATCTTCTTTTGTATAACCCAAGGCAGTGCATCCTAAAGTTGCAACACTTCCTCCTCCAATATCGCGAGTCATCCACCAGCTCCAGCATTCTGGCGAATTTTCTCCTTTATATAAATAACGATACCACTCATTCAATCCTTGATAAATTTTTATTGTGTTTAAAGCGCTTACATTAAACTGGCTGTTATGGCATCCGCCAACGATGCATATAGGATACATTCCTTTATTTTTCATATGAACCATGTTAAAAACTTTAAAATCGTCAATCCATGCTGTGCTGTTTGGCATGTGGGTTGTCCAGCTCATTGGATTTCCATGCCCATCTAAATACAAGAAACCACATCCTTTATTCACTTCTCTTACAATATCTCTCCATCCCGTGAGCGTGCCTTGAGAAGCATACAATTTTGTTGCATTGTAATCTGGAATATATTTTAAAGCTCCTGATGTTGTAACCTCTCCTTCATAAGTTGGATATTCTGGATATGTATCGCCAGCAGCAACAACAATTCTCTTGCTCCATGTTGAGCCATAAGTATGCTCTTCATAATCTATTGTTTTTTCAACCATTATTTTAACTTCCTCTTCATTCCTCGCAGGCCATCTTCCAACAAAAACATCTGGCTTTAAATCAATATTTTTATCAACGTTCTTACCCCATTCCCCATATATTCCATTGCCATTTGTATCCCATGAAGAGAAACTGCCGTTAGCATCATATATATCAGCAAAATACAAATCGCTCAAAAATCGCGGCTCCGCCCAGAAACCACCACCGAAAGCATTGCTGACATATCTAACGGGCATCCACCATCGCTCCTTTAAACCAGGTTTTCTCCCTCCTACAAGCAAAACATATTTGATATGCCATGTATCATAAGCGTATTTAATGTAATATTTCACTTTTTCAGCATCGTCACGTCCATTCATCTGCAGGCATTCATTTAGTCCAACAAGTTTTGTTTTTATTCCATGGTTTTCTTTATGCTGAACTAGAGGCACTAAATCATGAAGCCAGTTATCAGGGGCAATTATTAATAAATCATAAGATTCCAGATTTTTTGTTGTATTTATTTTATTGCCATCAAAACTTTTTTGTTTTAATTCACTTCCCGCAAATGGTGAAGCAATTATAATAAAAGCTGCCAGCATAACAACAATTTTTTTCATAACACTGAAATAAAAAAATAATATAAATTCTTTCTGCCAGAAAAATTAATATTGGCGATTCATTTAATTGGCAATGATTCCACGCATGGCTTATGATTGGGAGATTACAGTATTCTCTCCAGATGGAAGATTGTTTCAGGTTGAGTATGCAAGAGAAGCTGTTAAGCGAGGCACAACAACAGTTGGATTAAAATTCAAAAATGGTGTTGCTTTAATTGTTGATAAAAGAATAACATCTCGATTGATAGAACCAGCTTCAATAGAAAAAATATTCAGAATAGATGACCATATTGGATGCGCTACATCTGGCTTAGTAGCAGATGCACGTGCATTAGTAGAAAGGGCTAGAGTGGAAGCACAAATTAACCGCATTACATATGGAAAGAAAATTCAAGTTAAAGCATTGACAAGAAAATTGTGTGATTTTAAGCAAACATATACACAATATGGTGGCGTCCGTCCATTTGGAACTGCATTGTTGATTGGTGGAGTGGATGATACAGGTGTAAGGCTTTTTGCTACAGATCCATCTGGGGCAATGATGGAATATAAAGCTACTGCAGAAGGAGAAGGAAGAGATGCTGCCATTGATTATTTTGAAAAGAATTATAAAGAAGGAATGAGCATGAATGATGCAATA
>CAZYCK010000014.1:0-13994 GCA_964646055.1 uncultured Thermoplasmatales archaeon
GGTAAAATATCTCAGATCCTTATCAATCATATCTGGATTTTTTTGGCAAGCAAAGGGTATAGATATTTATTATGAATTTGTTTATCCTAGAGAATTAGTATTAAAAATAAGGAAGGTTGAACATATGGCTGAATGGCAATTAAAAAAATATTTTATGGAAAAGGAAAATGCAATGCTTTCTTCCTTATCTGATTCATGTGTTAATTGGCTCAAAAAATTTGGCATACAGAGGGTTACAAAAAATGATATCGAGGCATTCCTATTAGAAAAGGATGTAAAACTTTATATGCCAGAAAGTAAAAGTATGTTGTATCATATAGTGAAAACAAAAAATAAAAAAGAAAAAGGCTAAAATACATCAATTACTCTTGCCAATACTTTTTCTCCTCTATAATCTGGCAATAATATTGGTGATTTTCTTTTCTCAGGAATCTTTGCTTTCTTTAATTCCTTTATATAATTCTCCACATGTTTCAAACTCAGATTTTTTGGTTTTGCATGACTGCGAGCCCATTTTGCAGCGTTTATTCCTGCTCTTCTTCCAAATACATTGTAATCCAATAACGAGTTACCCATAAGGCGATTTTTTCCATGAACACCCCCTTCTACCTCGCCTGCTGCAAAAAGAGCTGGCACAGTTGTTTTAGCATTAGCATCTATTTCAACGCCTCCATTCTGATAATGCAAGGTTGGAAAAACAAGTATCGGGTCTTTTGTCATATCTATTCCAAAACGCTTGTACATACGATACATTGCATCAAGATTTTTTTGTATTGCGCCTTCGCCTTCTATTTCCTCTATCATTGGAGAATCGAGCCATATTCCCTTCATTCCCGTCGGAGTTTCAACGCAGTTGTTTCTTCCATAACATTCTCTTATAAAAGAAGCAGCCTCTACATCTCTCGGCTCAAGTGGGAATACGAAGAGTTCTCCATTCTTATTCACAGGCTGGGCACCCATGCCTCTGACCTTCTCAGTTATCAGCAAGCCCACTATCTGCTCTGGATATGCCGCTCCTGTAGGATGGTATTGCACTGTATCAAGGTCTCTTAATTTTGCTCCAGCCCTATATGACATTACAAGGCCGTCGGCAGTAGCTCCATAATGATTTGTTGTAGGAAACCCTTGTATATGAAGCCTGCCGAAGCCGCCTGTCGCCATTATCGTTGCCTTCGCCCTTACAATGTAATACTGTTCTGTTTCCATATTGAAGAGGATAGCACCAGCCACATTTCCAGAGTCATCCTTCAGCAGCTCTATGGCAGGGGAAAACTCCAGAACAGGTATCTTTCTGTTTCTGAACTCGTCACGAATGACTCGCATTATTTCCATTCCTGTATAGTCTTTAGCTGAATGCAGTCTAAACCTTGATGTTCCTCCTCCAGAACGCTCTATATATGTTCCATCAGGATTTTTATCATATTGAACTCCAAGCTCTTCATGCCATTTCAATATAAAAGGAGCATCCTTCACTAAAGCTTCCACAAGCTCGGGTTTGTTGGCAAAATGACCGCCACCAACAACATCTAGGTAATGTATGGCAGGGCTGTCCCCATCTCTATCTGCAGCCTGTATGCCACCTTGAGCCATCATAGAATTAGCATCTCCATGGCGTAATTTTGTTGCCATAAGGATATTCTCAGCAGGCGTTCCATTATCATTTGCCCAGAGGGCAGCAACAGTTCCGCCACCACCGCCACCAATTATCAAAATATCAACATCATAATCAACATGCTTCAAATCTATATCTTTTGGGTTTATTAGAGGATATGCTTCTAAAAGGTCTACCACTTCATGTGGTGCTATATCACCTTTATTAGGTCCAACCTTTACAGCCCTTTTCTTGCCAGGCTTGTAATCAGGATGATACTTGTTTAAAACCTCTTCTCTTTCTTCCATGCTCATCATTTTAAAGGTTTTTTTCATCCTCTCTGACCTTGTTTTCTCTACCTTTTCTATGGATTCCCTCATTTCCTCAGTATAGCCATTTATGAGTTTCATTCCTCTCTCACCCCCCCTCTAGGTATTTTCTGAATCTTCCTTTCAACATATGCCTTTTTCAATTCATCTATACTCATCTTTTTCAACCTCTCTATTTCCTTATCAAACTTTCCTTTTTTTATTTCTTCAATTCTCTTCTCCAAATGCTTTGGTATGGGAGAATAATATTTTCCATATATCCTCCTAGCAAGCTGTGCTACATGATAATGGGTTATCTCTGCAGGGCATCTAGCCGCGCACAAGCCACATTGAATGCAGTCAAATGATAAAGAAGACACTTTTTTATAATCTCCTCTAATCGCGGCCTGTATAAAATCCATCACCTCTAAGCCTTGTGGGCATGATTTTGTGCATGTATTGCATGATACACATCTATTTATCTCAGGATAATATAAAGAAAGCGCGTTTTTATTTGGATCAATTTTTGCAATATTATATTCTTCTCTATTGGCTGGGACAAATGGAAGCTGTGCTAGATACATACCATCCTCAGCAGTTGTCTGGCATGCTAAAGCAGTGCGGAATTTATAATCTCCCTTTTTTCTATAAACCGTTGCACATGCTCCACAAAATCCTGCTCTGCAGCCCGCCCCCCTTATAAATCTATAACCTGCATATTCCATAGCCTTCATTATTGTAAGGCCAAACGGCACCTTATAGGCTTTTCCCATTATGTATATGGTTATCATTTTCTTATCTTCAATTTTCTTTTTCTTTGCCATTTTATCCCTCCTCCAATTCCTCAAACCAAAGCTCAAATAATTTTTTGAAAGTAAAATCTTTTTCATCATTAACAATGATGATTCCAAAGCTTTCATTCATCATAGCATTTAAAAGTATTTCAGCCGATTTACACACTTTCTCCTTATTTTTCCAGCAATCAGATAAAATATTGTGATATTCTTCTCCCATTTTTTCTGCCTGACTATCTTCAACTAAAGAAACAGTTAATCCAAGCATTGCAGCATATGCAATTCCACATTCATATCTTATGGGCAAATCAATGTTAGAATAATAAACTTCTTCAAAAATCTCCATGGATTCAATATCTGGTCCTGCTGCAAAAAAGATGAAGGCAGATTTTCCTTTCAGATTTGCTTCCTCTTCTTTATTTCCAGCTTTTCCTTCCATCACTCCTTTCCAGTACATGGCTGTAAAATTTTTTGGATTCATTTTAAGAGCAATATCAAAATATTTTTTTGCTTCCCTCCCATTTCCAATCTCATACAATGCAACCCCTTTTAAGGCGAAAGCAAAATCATTATTTGCATCAATCTCAATTGTCTTATCATAACATCTTATTGCTTCTTCATTTTTTCCAAGCTCTGCCAATGCAGTTCCTTTTGCCATCCATACTCTTGCATCATTTTCATTTTCTTTAATTGCTTTATCAAGATATTTCAATGCTTTTTCATAATCTCCTTCTATCGCTTTTTCTGTAGCCATTTCATATAATTCTTCATAATTCATTTTTGCACCTTCAATTTTTTTAATAATCCTTTTTCCCTGAGCAATGGAATTGGATTGACAAAATTTTCATCAAAGCCTGCTTCATTTTCTTCTCCAAAAGCAAGAGCCATGAGTTGTGTGAAATATAAGATAGGCATATGTTTAAAATCTGGATGCAACTTTTTTGTCAATTCCTGCCTGTTGTCTAAATTAAAAGCACATAATGGGCAGCTTGTTATTATAACGTCTGCCCCATTGCGGCGTGCCCCATTTACTATTTTATATGTTCTATGAGCAACAATATCTTTATTCTTTCCTACGGTATGATAACTTCCGCAACACAATGATTTATAAGGATTATCAACTGGCTCTGCTCCTAAAGATTTTATAAAATCATCCATTATTGTTGGCGCTTCAGGATCATCAATACCAACTTCTCTTGGACGCAATAAAGTGCATCCATAATATGCAGATACTTTTAAGCCTTTTAATGGATTTACAATTTTTTCTTTAATCTTATCAAATCCAACAAAATCTCTTAAAATTTCCAAAAAATGCTTTACCTCAACAGTCCCTTCATAATCTGGTTCAGTGTCCATGAATTCATTTATTTTATTCAGCATTGAAGCATCTTTTGTAACCAACATGTTACTACGCTTCAAAACATTGAAACACATTGCACATAAGACAACAAGGCGATATTCATTATCAAGCATGCCCTCGTCGTTCATCTGCTGGACTCTAACTAAATCTCTTATAGGAGCAACATGATGCATTACATCATCGCTTGTTAATGAAGAAACAGCCCCACAGCAATTCCATCTTGGCAATTCAACAAGCTCGATTCCAATATGTCTTGCTGAAGCCATAGCTGATTTTTCAAAATTCTTTGCCGTTTGTTTTAGTGTGCATCCTGGGAAATATGGAAATTTTTTCATTTTATCATCCTGTAAATTTTCTTAAAGCACTCACAACCGCTATAGGAGGCAGATTTTCTTTTTTTACTTCTTCCAAATCAATGTGGTCAACATTTTTTCTTAAAGTAAGCTGACGCAATGCTTCTGTAACTTTCGCTAAATCAATGCCTCTTGGGCATCTTACAGTGCAAGTAAAGCATGAAGCACAAAACCATATTGCCTTGCTTTTGACAACACTTTCATCTCCTATTTGAACAGCTCTCATTATACCAGCCGGCGAAACATCCATTTCCTCCGCCATGGGGCAGCTGGTTGTGCATATTCCACATTGCTCGCACATTGTGACTTTTTCTCCGCTAAGCTCTACAACTTTTTGAAGAAATTCCACATTTTTCTTTTCAATATGAACTACTTCAGTCATTGCACCACCTCAACAATATTGAGCTTTTTTCTTTTTTCTTCAGGAATATTCCCATATTTGTCTGCAATCTCTGCCATTTTATTTGTAAGATTGACAAATTTTTTGAACATAACGGTTACAAATGAAGAATATTGAATTCTATCTGCTTCTATTCCTGCTTTAGATAATGCATCTCTAACTTTCTCAACATTTTCTTTTATTGCTTTCAATGTATTTGGATATGGAGAAACTGCTTCCTCGCATTCTCCCAAGAAAATGCCATCCGCTCCCATTTCAAATGCTTTCAAAATCATTTTTGGTGTAACCCTACTGCTTGATGGAACTCTTATGATGTATGTATTTGATGGATATTTCATTTTTGCTGTCCCAACACCATCTGCAAGCGTGTATGTGCACATATTATCAGCAAATATTAAGATGCGCTTCTCTCCATCTTTTTTATCTTTCAATGCTGCTTCTATTTCCGCCGTGACTTCGTCATTAGAAAATATTTTCAAATCTATTGCATCTCTCGGGCAAGAAGAAATACATGCTCCGCATCCCTTGCATATTGGAATATTTATTTTTGCCTTGCCATTCATTTTTATAGCATCAACAGGACAATGCTCGATACATTCTCCACATCCATCGCATTTTTCCTCATCTATTATCGCTTTAATTGGACTCATTTCAAATTCTCCTTTATTCATAAGGGCAATCGCTCTTGCTGCAGCCGCACTGGCTTGAGCAACAGTATCTGGAATATCTTTTGGGCCTTGAGCTGTGCCTGCAACAAAAATTCCTTCTATTGGTGTATCTACAGGTCTGAACTTTGGATGGGCTTCTTTTAAAAATCCATCTGCACTTCTTGGCAACTTGAGCATTTCTGCAATTTCTATTGTTCCCTTGCTTGGAACCAATCCAACAGACAAAACAACAAGGTCGAATTCTTTTTCTATTATTTTTCTTGTTAATGTATCTTCTACTCTAATAATAACTTTCTTGTTTTCTGGATTTTCCATTAATTCGCCAGGCCTTCCTCTTATAAATTTAATCCCAAGGTCTTGCGCATTTCTATAATATTCTTCAAATCCTTTACCATAAGCCCTCAAATCGGTATAAAAAATATAAATGTCGCGAGAAGGGTCTGCTCTTTTCAAAAGAGATGCAAGTTTTGTTGCATACATGCAGCATATACGAGAGCAATATAAATTGCCGACTTGAGCGTCTCTTGAACCAACACATTGTATAAAAGCAATATTTTTGCCAATAGGACGTATTGGATGCCCTTCTGATTCCTCAACAATCATTCTTTCTAATTCCAATGCAGTTATAACATTCTTGAATTTTCCATATCCATATTGAGGCTTGAGTTTTGCATCAAAAATATCAAATCCAGTGGCGACTATTATTGTATCGATATCTAAATTTATATATTTTGGCATATCGTCATAATTTATTGCATTTGCCTCACACACTTCTATACATTTTCCGCATACTAAAGGAACAAGGCCAAGGCATGCGTCGGCGTCGATAACATGTGAATGCGGCGTTGCTGTAGAAGAAGGCAAATATATTGCCTTCCTTTTTGTCATTCCCAGATTAAATTCGTCTGGCACACTTACAGGACAAACTTTCTCGCATTCTCTGCATGCTGTGCATCTACTTTCATCGACATAGCGGGGCTTCATCTTTATTCTTACTTTAAAATTTCCTACACTGCCGCCAACTTCTAAAATTTCTGAATATGTGAGCAAATGAATATTTGGATGTTCCGCTGCATCAGCCATTTTTGGAGCAAGAATACATGATGCGCAATCTTCAGTTGGAAATGTCCTTGATAGCTGAGCCATGTGCCCTCCAATTGTTGGACTTTTTTCAACTAAAAATACATTGAAGCCAGCATTGGCTAAATCTAATGATGCCTGTATGCCTGCTATGCCGCCGCCGATAACCAAAACATTCTTTCCAATCTTCATTGATTCTCTTTCAACTGGCTTTGCTCTCCTTATTTTTTCTACTGCCATGGCTGTAAGCACTTTTGCTTTTTCTGTTGCTTTTTCTGGCGTATCATAATGAGGCCATGCACTTTGTTCTCTTATGTTTGCCATTTCAACCATATTTGGATTTAAGCCAGCTTTCAAAAGAGTTTTTTCAAACGTTGTTCCTTGAAATTGGGGTGAGCATGCTGCCACAACAACCCTGTCTAAATTATATTCTCCAACATCATCTATTATCGCTTTTTGCCCACTTTCAGAACACATATGGGATATGCTTCTCACAACAACAACGTCTGGAAGCTTGGACGCAAATTTAGCAACTTCATCAACATCGATAGTGTCTGAAATATTCCCTCCACAATGGCATACATACACTCCTATTTTCATTTTTTGCCCTCTTTATATCCTCTTTCTAAAGCAATTTCATTCAATTCTTTAAATTTTGGCGGCACACTTTCCAAAACAGCTTTTTTTATGGCATCATAAGATATAATTTTTGTAACTGCAGTGAAAAAACCAAGCATGACAATGTTTGCAACAATTCTTTTTCCCAATTGCTCTGCAATTACAGTTGCATCAATTTTTGCAACCTTTCCAACACCATTTTTTAATTTAACTAAATCTTTATCTACAATTAATAATCCATCATCTTTCAATAAAGGAGCATTATGTTCATATCCAAGCTGGCTCATGGCAACCAAAACATCAATATTTGTAACATAGGGATAATCTATCTCCTCATCGGCTATTATAACATTGCTGCTTGCCGCCCCCCCTCTGGCTTCTGGCCCATAAGAAGGTGTATAGACAGCGTTTTTGTTGTCATATAATACAGCCGCTTTTGCTGTTATATTTCCCATTAATATTATTCCTTGGCCACCATATCCAGAAAATCTTATTTCTTTCTTCATTTTTTTGCCCTCTTTCTCAATTCTTCAAATGCATCACTATATGTGGGCTTTTCAATATCTACGAATTTTCCAACAATAATATCCTTGCCTATTTCAATATCAGCCTGAGCGGGATCAATTCCATGCCTGATTACAGTATGCTTTTTATAATATTTCATTTCATCCAAACCAGTTGGCATTTTGTTACGCCTTCCATAAGTTGTAGGGCATGCAGCTATAACCTCTATAAAGGAAAAACCATTTTTGTTCATTGCTTCTTTTATGGAATTTTTAAGGCGGATTGCATGCAATGCAGTCCATCTTGCAACATATACTGCTCCTGATGCATGGGCAACATGACATAAATTGAAAGGATGTTCAACATTTCCATAAGGCGATGTTGTAGTTCTCGCTCCCAATGGTGTTGTTGGTCCAAGTTGCCCGCCCGTCATTCCATAATTGTAATTATTTACACCTATTACAGTAATGTCAATGTTGCGACGAGCAGCATGTATAAAATGATTGCCCCCAATAGCAAATAAATCTCCGTCGCCACTTATAACAACAACTTTCATTTTTGGATTGGCAAGTTTTAAGCCAGTTGCAAAAGGTATGGCTCTACCATGTGTAGTATGATATGAATCGCAATTTATATAGCCTGCCGTCCTTCCAGTGCATCCTATGCCAGAGACAACAGCAAGTTCATCCATGTCAATTTTTAATTCATCTATCGCATGTAAAAATGCATTCAAAACAATTCCCAAGCCACAGCCAGGACACCATATATGGGGTATGCGGTCAGCCCTTAGATACTTATCCATTGGATGTCGGGTTGCTTCATATTCCATTTTTTGCCTCCTTTATTTTATTATATATTTCCATTGGTTGATGAACTTCTCCTCCGAATTTTGGAAGCAATTCAACACTTGCTTTTCCATGTATGCTGCGTTCCACTTCAAGCTTAATTTGTCCATAATTTATCTCTGCTACTATAAATTTTTTAATATTATCTGCAAGCTCGCTAAAATATTTTTCTGGAAATGGCCATATTGTTTTAAGGCGAATTAATCCAGCTTTTATTCCATGTTTCCTTGCAATTTTAACAGCTGCTTTTGCTGATCTTCCAGCAATTCCAAATGAAACAACTGCAATTTCTGCATCATCTATTTCATATTCTTCTATGTCTCTTATTTTATGCTCATTTCTCCTTATTTTATCGCATATATGGCGAACCATCCATTCTTGAACTTCTGGCGATGTTGTCTGAGGATAACCTTTTTCATTATGTGTCAAGCCCGTTACATGAACTTTATATCCCATACCAGCAGTGGCCATAGGAGCAATATCATTTATTGGCTTGAATGGCACATATTTATCTGGAGAAATTTTTGGTTTCAGCCTTTCAACAATTTTTATATCTTTTTTAGGAGGAACAACGACACGCTCACTCATGTGAGCAATGCATTCATCCATTAAAAATATGACAGGCACGCGATATAATTCCGCAAGATTAAAGGCGCGAATAATCAAATCAAAACTTTCTTGGGGTGATGAAGGGCTGATAACAATTGTTTCATAATCTCCATGACTACCCCATCTCGATTGCATAACATCTCCTTGTCCAACTAATGTTGGCATTCCTGTCGATGGTCCAGCACGCTGAACATCTGCGACAACGCATGGCGTTTCTGTTATTGCTCCTAATCCAATATTTTCCTGCATTAAAGAAAAGCCCGGACCACTTGTAGCTGTCATAGCTTTTGCTCCTCCCCACGATGCACCTAAAATAGCTGCCATAGATGCAAGCTCATCTTCCATTTGTATAAATATGCCATTTTCCTGTGGCAGCCTTAAAGCCATGTGCTCTGCTATATCACTTGCGGGAGTAATAGGATAGCCAGCAAAAAATCTGCAGCCAGCTGCTATGGCGCCCTCGCTAGCCGCTATGTCGCCGCTCCAAAATTTAATTTTCTTTTCCATCTTCTTCCTCATTTTCAACAAATATGGCAAAATCTGGACAAATCATTGAACAAAAGCCGCATCCTATGCATTTTTTTGTTTCTGTTTCAACAAGCTTCGGTGGGTGATAACCTTTGGAATTAAATTCTTCTGATACTTTTAAAACACCCTCAGGACAAAATTCTATACAAAAACCACATTCCTTACAACGATCTTTGATGATAAAAACTTTTGCATGAATCTGTTTCTCTTTTTTTTCAGCCAAATAGTTCATTAATTTATCCTAATTTCTTTTGTATATATAAAATTTTTTAATAGATGCTAAAATTTTATAGAAATGGTATAAAAATTTTTTTTATTGCAACATTTTTATATTTCTATGACTTTATTAAAATTATTTTGGATTAGTAATGTCAAGTGATTGTAAATCTTTTATCATAACCATAATTCTTCTCATTTCTAGAGTAATATGGCATTTCTCCTTTTTTAATGATTTTACTAATCTATTTTTACTTTACAGAAATAAAAATTTAAGTTAAAGTAAGGTTTTTCTATGTGTTATGCATATCATTTTGCCGCCGGCGTAGCTCAGTGGTGGAGCATCCGGCTGTTAACCGGACGGTCGCCGGTTCGAATCCGGTCGCCGGCGCTATGCCTTTTCCCATTTTTTTAATTCCAAAACTTTTCCTAAGCTACTTCCATTTCTTATCTCTTGCCTTATTCTATTTTCTCTTTCCATTACATTTATAGCCCTATTTGCAATTTCAATAGCCATTTCCTTTGGGACAACAACTACGCCATTATCGTCTCCTATTATCCAGTCCCCTTTTTTTATTATTTGCCCTCCACATTTTATTTCTCCTCCTATTTCCCCATATCCTTTTGGCTCTCCTGCTTCTGGAAAGATATTTTTATAAAAAACTGGCAAATCTGTTTTTTTTATTAAATGGATATCTCTTATTGAGCCATCTATAACAACACCTGCTATTCCTTTTTTGATTGCACTTTCTGTAGCAAGTTCGCCCCATACTGCTTTATTACCATCTTCTTCAACAATAATAACATCTTCACTGGTTGCAATATCTATTGCTTCCACAACTTTTGCCCAGTCTCCATTTATTACTCTGACTGTTAATGCTTTTCCAACTATATGGTAGCCACTTTTAAGAGGATGCAAACCATATATGCCTCCTTTATTATGCATTGCATCACACACGTTGCATGTTGAAACCATCTTAAAAGCATTAAAAAGTTCTTTTTCTTTATATTTTTTAAAAAGTTTTGTCTTAACTTTTTTTCCTTTCATAGCCATTTTTATTTTTTTTGTAGCATTCGCAACATCTTTTGCCTTTATTATTGCTCCGCCAACTATTATAATGCTTGCCCCATTTTCTATAGCCTTTCCAGCTGTCTCGCTATTTATTCCTCCAGCAACAGCAATCTTTGCATTACATGAAGAAGCAACACTTTTCAAATCTTCAAATACATCTTTTCCAAGCATCTGTTCATCAATAGCAAGATGGATGCAAACATAATCAGCTCCAAGTTTTTCCACTTCAATTGCCCTCTTTTTAACATTTTTAACTCCTATCAAATCAACCATGACTTCTATTCCATATCTCCTTGCTGCTCTAACAGCTTCTTTTATTGTCTCATCACTTGCAACTCCGAGAATAGAAATAATGCCTGCGCCGGCTTTAGCAACCATCTCCGTCTCAACATCGCCAACATCCATTGTTTTCATATCTGCAACAACTTTTTTTCCAAATTTTTTCAGCTTTCTTATAATTTCCATTCCCTCAGCCTTTATCAAAGGCGTTCCTGCTTCAAGCCAGTCGGCGCCGCCTTTTATAGCATCTTCTGCAATTTTTAAAGCACGGTTGCCATTTACCAAATCCAAGGCTACCTGTAACACAACCATGGTTTTTAACATACTTTAATATAAATAATTTTTATTCAATGCTCTTACTAAAAAATCATAAAGCGCCCCGGCCGAGATTTGAACTCGGGTCGTGGGCTTTCTCTGAACCCCTTTCTTTAGTAAGAGAGATGTTTCATCCCCAAAGAAGGGGTTCTCGACAGGCCCACATGATAACCACTACACCACCGGGGCTTTTTAAATTGAATGAAAATGCATTAAATAATTTTTTTGTTTTGTAATTCTTAAAGCAATTTATCCAATACCAACAAGATTTTAAATCTTTTTTATATTAGAACCAAAATGAAAAAATTAAGAATTGGTGAAAGCTATATCTATGTTATTCCAGTAATACATGGTTTGGCTGAGGAAGGTAAAAAAGTGGAAAAAGCTTTTGATGAAGTTATGCCGGAGTGCATAGCAATTGGAATATCCCCAGAAGATATTGAAGCAATAAAAAAGAATGATGATAACATGCCTTCTCAATATGAACATTATCTTGCAAATTTATCTCATTATGGCAAAATTTCTGTTCCTCCATCTGATATAAAAATGGCTTATGAAATTTCTATGACAAAAGCTATACCATTACATGCAATAGATGTCGATGATGATGAATATGCAGACTTATTAATAAAAAATGTTTCGACCATATCCTTAATAAAATATTCAAGAAAAATTAAAAAACTTGGAAAAAAAATTTTTAAATCTAAGGACGCGGAACAATTTATTTATGAATGGGATGAATACATGACTTCTATAAAATCTTTTAAGAAAATAGAAGAAGCGAGAGAGAGAAAAATGGCTGAAAATGTTAAGGAGTTGTGCAAAAAATGCAGGAAAATACTTGTTATAGTGCCATTGGAAAGATTTAACGGTTTTATCGAGAGACTGGAAAGATATAAAAAATAATGGGGCATTACATCTCATGAAAAAGAAAATAGTTATTATGGGCGCCGCCGGGCGGGATTTTCACAATTTTAATGTTTTTTACAGGGAGAATGAAGAATATGAAGTGGTTGCTTTTACAGCCACTCAGATACCGAATATAGCTGGAAGAAGATATCCTTCAGAACTGGCAGGAAAGCTGTATCCAGAAGGAATTCCGATATATGAAGAGGAGAAATTGCCAGAAATAATTAAAGAGCATAGCATAGATGAAGTGATTTTTTCTTATACAGATGTGCCTTACAATTTGTTAATGAATAAAGGAGCTATAGTGAATGCTGCAGGAGCAGATTTTAAATTGTTAAGCCCAAAGCACACAATGATTAAATCAAAAAAGCCTGTAATAGCTGTTTGTGCCATTAGAACAGGATGCGGGAAATCTCAGTTTTCGAGAAAAATATTCGAAATTTTATCTAAGAAGGTTAGAGTTGCTGCAATTCGCCATCCAATGCCTTATGGTGATTTAGTTAAGCAACGTTGCCAGAGATTTGCAAGTTATGATGATTTGGATAAATATGAATGCACAATTGAAGAAAGAGAGGAATACGAGCCTTACATAGACATGAAAGGCGTTATATATGCTGGAGTTGATTATCAGGAAATATTAAATGAAGCCGAAAATGAAGCAGATGTAATAATATGGGATGGAGGAAATAATGATTATCCATTTTATAAACCAGATTTGCATATAACCATTGCTGACCCCCATCGTGCTGGGCATGAAATTAGTTATTATGCTGGAGAAATAAATGCAAGAATGGCAGATATTGTAATAATAAATAAAATTGACACTGCTGATGAAAAAAATATAGAAGAGGTTGAAAAAAACATAAAAACCATAAATCCAAAGGCAAGGATATTAAAGGCCTCCTCGCCTATTGAAATTGAAGGCAATATAGAAGGCAAAAAAGTTTTGGTTGTTGAAGATGGGCCTACGATAACGCATGGGGGTATGCCTTATGGAGCAGCAACCATAGCAGCCAGACAGAATAAAGCTGAAATAATAGATGCAAAGAAATACGCTGTTGGTTCTATTATGGAAACATATAACAAATATCCTCATCTTGAGAAAATTCTTCCTGCAATGGGTTATGGAAAGCAGCAGATAAAAGAATTGGAAGAGACAATAAATGCAGCTGATTGTGATGCTGTGCTGGCTGGCACACCCATAGATTTGAGGCGTGTTATAAATGTGAATAAACCAATAATAAGAGTGAGATATGGAGTTGGTAAAGATATAGAAAAAGAATTGGAGGGCATTGTCGATGATTTTTTGCAAAAAGCAGATAAATCATTTAAAATGAATATGCATTATAAATCATGATTGGGAAGCCTCGTGGTACAAGAGATTTTTTGCCTTTTGAAATGGCTAAAAGAAAGCAGATTGGAGATGCAATAAAAAAAATTTTTGAAAGTTATGGATATGAAGAGATTGCAACGCCAACGATTGAATATCTTGATTTATTTACATTAAAATCAGGAGAGCAGATAATTGAAGAAATTTATGCATTT
>CAZYCK010000015.1:0-13258 GCA_964646055.1 uncultured Thermoplasmatales archaeon
AAAGTTTATTCATGTTTGATTTTCTCTAAATGCTATTTATTTCATTCTCTTTTCTCTATTCCTATTACAAATTTCATTATATCTTCTGCTATTTCTCTATAATCATCAAAAATCCAGTGACAGCCGTTATATAAAATTAGCTTTGCATTGTATTTTTTAGCTATTTTTTCTTCTAATTTAGGAGGAGCAACTTTATCATTTTTTCCAGCAATAAAAAGCACTGGAGCATTTATTTTTCTTTCATCTACATCAATTTCATTCATGAAAATTTCATAGGCAGCTATGGGAGATTCATAAGTAAGGCTTGCATATATTTCTCTTGCTCTTTCCTCATTAATGCAATTTAATAGGTATTTTTTTATAAAATTATAAGATGGTTTAAGTGGCTTTTTTAACAATATGGATGGAAAATATTTTAAAGAATGAATTTCCATACTTTTATTTTTAAATTTAATTCCTTTTGGAGGGGCGCTGGCTATGGCTACCATTCCTTTAATATTTGTCATTTCTGCAACTTTTTGGGTAATAAGCCCGCCCATTGAATGACCGACTAAAATTTTTTTATTGGCTATGCTTGAAACTTTTCTTACATAATCCATGATACTTGCCTTTCTAATATCAATATTTTCTTTCAAATCAATTGCTTCAGCTTTTATATTCCTCTCTCTAAAATAATTTATATAATTATCCCATTGTTTGCTGGAGCCCCACATTCCATGAATAAATAGAAGCATATTTTTAATATTGTTATATATAAAATAATTTTTTATTTATTGAAAACAGTTGAATAAAGTTTCTCTATAAGATATCGTAATGTAATTTCTCCAATAAGCTTTTTATTTTCAATGACTGGTATTCTTCTAACACCATTTTCATTAATTTTTTTTATTACATCTTTAACTTTCTCATCTGTTCTTGCATATATAAGCTTAGAATTCATCAAAGCTTTTGCTTTAAGTTTATTATCATAGCCATTAAGTAATTTTATGGCATCATGTTCTGTTATTATACCTTTCAATTCCATGCTTTTAATATCTTTAACAACCCATGTATAACATCTTCCAATCAATATAATCAAAACAAATTTCACATCTGCATTTTCTTCGACCAATGGAAGATCCCATGTACGAGAATGCATTATATCTCCAATTTTCATATTCAAGAAATTTTCCATATCCATAATCCAAAATTATTTTAAAACTTCTTGTAATTGCTCTCTTTTTCAATTAAATCTTTTAGAATTTTTACCAGAATATCAACGTTATTTAATATACGCTTTATCTTATTTCTATATTCCTCATTTCCAGAATTTGCAAGCCCATCAATCAAATTTTTTAATGGAATAACTTCTTTCTCCAAAAGTTTTTTTGGCTGTTCCAAAAATTTTTCTGCAAAAAGAGGCAAAGCAACATGATATTTTATTCTTCCTTTTTTTGTTACCTGCACAAAATAATCCCTTTCCAATCTTGCAAGAGAACTCGAAACAGCTGAGCGACTCAGCTTTGATTTTTCGATTAAATCATTTATCGTCATTGGTTTCTCACTTACAAGCAAAATTCCATATATAAATGCATCAGAATATGTATATCCCCATCTCATCATTATTCTCCTTATGTTTTCTATTGCTTTTTTTTGTATCTTTCTCATGCTATCAATAAAAATTAAAGAGGGAAAAGCTTATTTTTCGTAAGCAACAAGCACTCCGCCAATCATAGATATTATAGCACCTATGTACCAAAATCCGCCGTCAAATGCAAGAGTTATCAATGCAAGCACAAATATACTCCATCCTATCGCCATAGCATTTTTCTTGTAGAAATACAGCAGCCCAAATATTATCAGAGACAGTATTATTTCTACTGCTGCAACTGTTGCTGCATTACCGACATACCAAGGTGCATAAAATTTTTTTGTAGATGCAACTGCAATTCCGTCTATCAATATAAGGATTGCACCTACTACTGTTGTCCATATGCCATAATTCATTTCTTTCTTTTCTGCCATTTTATCACCAAAAATATATATCATCATAATATTTATATTTAACTGTTATAACAGTTATAACTGTTATTATGGTCAAAACAAAACTTAAACATAACATTAATAAACAAAAATTATTCTATAGACATGGCAGAGTTGACAGAAAATGCTATAAGGGTTTTAGAAAAAAGATACCTTTTAAAAGATGAAAATGGAAACGTTGTAGAAACACCTGAAGAAATGTTTCATAGAGTTGCCCATGATATCGCTCTTGCAGATGAAAAATATGGAGAAGATGCAAAAAAAACAGAAAAAGAATTTTATGAGATAATGTCAGATTTATTATTTATTCCAAATAGCCCAACGCTCATGAATGCTGGCACAAGTATTCAACAACTTTCAGCATGTTTTGTAATTCCAGTGGATGATTCAATGGCAAGCATATTTGAAGCTGTAAAGCACACTGCCTTAATACATCAGAGCGGCGGCGGCACAGGCTTCTCGTTTTCAAGAATAAGACCAAAAGGAGATATTGTAAAAAGCACTGGCGGAATAGCAAGCGGACCAATTTCATTCATGAAAGTTTTCAATGCTGCAACAGATGTCATAAAGCAAGGCGGCAGGCGTCGGGGAGCCAACATGGGAATTTTGCATGTCACCCATCCTGATATACTTGATTTTATAAAATGCAAAGACGACCCAAAGGAATTAACGAATTTCAATATATCTGTCACTGTAACAGATGAATTTATGGAGAAAGTTAAGAAAGGAGGAGATTACGATTTAATAAATCCAAGGACAAAAAAACCTGTTGGAAAATTGAACGCAAAAGAAGTTTTTGATTTAATAACAGAACATGCATGGAAAACTGGTGAGCCCGGCATAATATTTTTGGATGAAATAAACAGACATAATCCTACACCAAATGTAGGGATGATAGAATCAACAAATCCATGTGGAGAGCAGCCTTTATTGCCCTATGAATCCTGCAATCTTGGAAGCATAAATCTTTCAAAATTTGTTGAAGGCAGTGATATAAATTGGGAAAAGCTCAGAGACGTTGTATGGAAGGCTGTCCATTTTCTTGATAATGTTATAGATAGAAATAAATATCCTATTCCCCAGATTAAAAAAATGACCATCGCAAATAGAAAAATAGGTCTTGGCGTAATGGGTTTTGCTGACTTGCTTATTAAACTAAAAATACCTTATGACAGTAATGAAGCATTGGAAATGGCTGAAAAATTAATGGCATTTATAGAAAAAGAAGGAAAACTTGCATCCATTGAATTGGGTAAAAAAAGAGGTTCATTCCCAAATTTTGAGGGAAGTGCATTGGAGAAGAAATATGAAGCAATGAGAAATGCAACTGTAACAACAATAGCACCTACAGGAACAATATCAATAATTGCTGGATGTTCTTCTGGAATAGAACCATTGTTTGCGATATCTTTTGTGAGAAATGTTTTGGATAAAGGAGACAAGTTATATGAATTGAATCCATATTTTGAGAAAATTGCAAAAGAAATGGGATTTTATAATGATGAATTAATGAAAAAAATTGCTGATAATAATGGCTCTGTTCAAGGAATAGAAGAAATTCCAATTGAATTGCAACGCATATTTGTTACAGCCTTAGATATATCTCCAGAATGGCATGTTAAAATGCAGGCAGCATTTCAAAAATATACAGATAATGCAACTTCAAAGACAATAAATTTAAGGCAGGAAGCTACAATCGAGGATATAAGAAATGCATATATGCTTGCTTATGAGCTAAAATGCAAAGGAATAACAGTCTATAGATATGGAAGCAGACCTGAGCAGGTATTGGTTGTAAAAGAAAAGGAAATGGAAAAAGGGCGTCTGCGCCCCCGCCCCCGCCCTGCTGTCGTTAGAGGCGTGACAAGAAAGATAGAAGTTGGCTGCGGAAACCTTTATGTTACGATGAATGAAGATGAGCATGGATTGTTTGAAGTTTTTGCTCGTTTGGGTAAGGCAGGAGGATGTGCTGATGCACAACTTGAAGCTGTTGGAAGGTTGATATCATTGTGCCTTAGAAGTGGTGTTAAGCCGAGGGAGATAATAAAGCAACTTAAAGGAATAAGGTGCCCAAATCCTTTGCTTACAAGAGGGGGAACAATACTATCATGTCCTGATGCAGTTGCAAAAGCAATAGAAGACCATATAAAAGGAAAAGAACAATTTGAAACTCCAAGGCTTGATAGCTTCGAAAAAATGAAAATGCAAACAACTTATATTCAGCCAGAAAAAGAAGCGCCAGTAGGCGTATGCCCAGAGTGCGGCTCACCACTTGTATATGAAGAAGGTTGCAAAGTATGCAAGAATTGTGGCTATTCTACGTGTGGTTGATATTTCTTCTTCATTGCTATAATAATAACATTGCATGCTGTTCCAAAAACATTTGCAGATACAATGGCAATATCATTTTGGATTAAACCATAAATAAGCCATAGAGTCATTCCTATGGCAAGAACAATGGGCATGTAATAGGAAACATCTTCCAATTTTTTTGTTTTTAGCCCTTTAACAATTTGTGGAATAAATCCAAAGCTTGTTATTGCACCTGCGATTAAGCCAATAATTGTTATATTCATATTTATAATTCAATAAGTCATTCAAATATCTGGCGATATTCTTCAACAACATCATTTGTAAATTTTTTCATTCCTTCCATTGTTTTATAATGGGCAATCATTTCTTTTATAACTGCAAATGGTATCGTAGCTATGTCAACGCCAAGCATTGCTATCTGGCGAACCTGCCTTGCATTTCTTATACTTGCAGCAATTATTTTTGTTTTAAATGAATACGCTCTAAATATTTTTATTATGCTTTCTGCCAAATCAATTCCACTATATATGCCGTTATCATGATATTCTATGCCTGCTAATTTTTCATATCCTTTCGTTAAATAACTCTTTTTCATTTCATATTCAATAATTTTTGCTGATTCATAATCCCAGTAGTCCATTTTTTCATGTTTGATTCCAATCTTTTTTCTAATATAATCATCTATTCTTCCCAAAAAAGGGCTTACATAGCTTGCATTTGCTTTTGCTGCTAATAAAGCTTGTTCTGGTGACATAACCAATGTTGCATTTGTTTTTATACCCATGCTCTCAAGCTCTTTTATTGCTTTTATTCCTTCAAATTGTTTTTGATTTAACTCAAAAGAAGTATTTACTGGTATTTTTACAACAACGTTGTTATTGATACCATTAAATTTATCGTGCAAAATTTTAGCCTCTCTAACCATATCTTCATAACTAACTCCTTTAACTTCTAAACTCACCGGTCCATCTACAGCTCTGCATATTTCTTTTATGTAATCTTCCATGCTTATTTTTTTTCCATTGCTCTTCAATTTTTCCACTGCTTTTTTAATTAAAGAAGGATTTGTTGTCACTCCATCTAAAATTCCCCAGCTTGCAGCTTCTCTTATTTCATCTAAATTTGCAGTATCAATAAATATTTTCATGAGAATGAAAAAAATTTGGGAATATATATTTTATTAAAATGGAAACAGCATATAGAGAAGCTGGAATGAATTTATTTAAACATTCCTTCAAAATACTATGTTTTGGTAAAATCATCAACAATTTTTTTATGGTCAAAAGCCAATGATGGCAATTTTTTCAAATCAAAAAATTTTGCTTCTTCGGCATCATCTCCTCCTTTGGCTTCCCCTTCTGCTTCTAAAATAAATACTATCGATATTGTATGGCCTCTTGGGTCTCTATTTGGATCTGAATATACCCCAAGCAATTTTTTAATTTTTGCATTTAAGCCTGTTTCTTCTTTTATTTCCCTCAAAACAGCTTCTTCAACACGTTCTCCATATTCTACAAATCCACCAGGAAGAGCCCATTTTCCTTTAAATGGTTCATTTTTCCTCTTTATTAAAAGAATTTTTCCGCCTTTTGTTATAATACCATCAACTGCAATACTTGGCTTTTTCATAAGCATATAACTCAATCCCTATTAATTTTTTTCATAGCCCTATATAAACAGTAAAATAATCCTCCATAGAATATGATGCTTCCAACTACTGCCATCAATATTGCGCCTGCCGACATCTTAACCTCGCTAATATAAAAGATAATATTATTGCTATTATAACTATAAATATTCCTATATTGAGGCTCCATGAAGGATAATTTTTATATCCTTTTGTTGCCAATTCTATGAATGATGCTATTGCTATTGAAATTAAGATAACTGGAGCAAATATTCTCAACATTATATCAAACCATCTACCAATTTTAATATCAGAAACAGAATTTGCATATTCTCTTATCTTTTTCCCTCCAAATACGTAACCAAATAATATACATTCCATTAAGCCAACGATAACAAGAGCAAAATTCGATATGGAATAATCCATTATCTCAATCCAATATAATCCATTTCCGTATGTTAAAAATATGCCTGATAGAAAGCCTATCACAACTATTATAAAAGTTGCTTTTTTTCTGCTAATCCCAAATTTTTCTTTTAGCCCACCTGTCATCGATTCAACCATTGAAAAAGCCGAATCTATGCCAAAAGTAAGCAATGCAAGAAAGAATATCACACCAAAAAAACTTGCAAATGGAATTTTTGATATTGCAGCTGGATATGTTATGAATGCAAGTCCTATGCCCCCTCTTGCAATCTCATTCATTGGAAGCCCACTTTGATATGATAAATAACCAAGTATGCTGAATACTGCAAATCCTGCAAGGAAGGCGGTGCCGCCATCTGCCAGCGCAGTTATAAATGCATTGTTTGTTATGTCTGAGCCCTTTTTTAAATGACTGGCATATAATATCATTATTCCTTGAGCAAGTGATAAGGAAAAAAATGTCTGAGCATAGGCAGCAAGCCATACCGATGGCGAGAAAATTTTTGAAAAATTGGGTGCAAGGTAAAATTCTAAGCCAAGAGATGCATTTGGAAGTGTCAATCCTCTTATAACCAACATAATAAGCAAAATAGTTGGAAGTGGAACGGTTATTGCTACAACTTTTCCTATAGATTTTATTCCTTTGTATAAAATTAAATAGATTGTTACCCATATAAAAAGTAAGGCAAATAAAATTTGCATATTTGCGCTACCCATTATTGAAGGACTGGAAGTCAATCCAAGAAATTTATTGAAAAAGAAATTGCTTGTATTTTCTCCCCATATAAGACCAACTGAATGAAAAAGATAACAAAGGCACCATGCCATTAACACTGCATAATATATTGATATTGCAAATGCTGATAAAACACCAAGCCATCCTATCCATTCAGCTTTTTTGCTTATTTTATGCATGGCGGCAGGAGCAGCTTTCCCTAAAAGGCTGCCAACTGTAAATTCTGCAATTAGCAACGGAATGCCAACTGTAAAAATTGCAACTATATATGGAATTAAAAAAGCCCCTCCTCCATTTGCATAAGCAACATAGGGAAATCTCCATACATTTCCTAAGCCAACTGCAGAGCCTATGGCAGCCATCAAAAACGCAAATCTGGATTTCCAAATCTCCACATCCATAAACGCTAAAGATTATTTAAATTTATAAAGAAATAAATTAACACAAGTTTTTTAATGCTTGAACCTATAAAAAAATGAAGGATGATATAAGACGATATTATGCTCGAATGGCTGAAAGACAACTTCAAAATATAGTAAGGAATGAGCCTTAGTGTTCTTCCCACCATGTCTCGATATCTTTTTTCAATTTTTCTAAATATTCTGGATGTTTTAGTAAATGTTTGAATCTACCCTGCATTTTTAGATATTCTTCAATTGGCTTAAATTTTTTTGGCTTATATGTTATTTTTATTTCCTTTCCATCCTCACATTCCCATAATGGGAAAAGCCCTGTTTCTGTAGCAAGTCTTATTATTTCAATTGTCTTGCTTGGGTCTGCTCTCCATCCTGTTGGGCATGTTGATATTGTATGCAAAAATCTTGGACCCTCGAAGCTTAATGCTTTCCTAACTTTCTTTTTAAAATCTTGGAAAAATGCAATATTTGCTGTAGCAACATATTTTGCTCTATGAGCAGCAATTATATTTGCAACAGGTTTTTTAGGCCTTGCATTCCCAATTGGATTTGCTTTTCCTACCTCACTCGTCGTTGTCCATGCACCATAAGGTGTTGCTCCGCTCCTCTGTATCCCAGTATTCATATAAGCCTCATTATCATACATTACATATAAGACATTATGACCTCGTTCAACCATCCCGCTTAAAGCCTGTAATCCAATGTCGGCTGTTCCGCCGTCGCCCCCAAAACATATTATGTTTGCCTTTTTACCCATCGCCTTCATTGCCGCTTCTATACCACTTGCAACAGCAGCCGAGTTTTCAAAAGCAACATGAACCCATGGCACATCCCATGCTGTTCTCGGATATTCTGTTGTGGCCACCTCCAAGCAACCTGTCGAATTAACAACAATTGTATTTTTACCAGCCTCTGCCAGAATATTTTTTACAATAATGGGCACGCCGCAGCCGGCACAAAGCCCATGTCCTGGTGAAAAAAGCCATTCCTTCATTCTATCTCCTCCTTTTCAACATCTTTTTTATCAACTTCTATCCAGTTTATCTCTTTTGCTTTTCCTTTAATTGCATCTTCAGAAATTTTTAAAATTTTTTCAAATGTGTTCAATGTTATATCTCTCCCACCCAATCCAACTATAAAGTCCAAAACTTTTGGAGGATTTTCTGTATTTAATAAACTTGATGTTATTTCTCCATAAACTGCTCCTCCAAATCCGAGAGAAATATTTCTCTCAATAACAGCAACAACTTTTTTTCCTTTTAATGCTTTCCTTAATTCTTCTTTTGGAAATGGTCTGAAAACAGTTAATTTTATTAAACCAACTTTTTTTCCTTCTTTTCTTGCAATTTTAATAAATTCTCTTGCCGTCCCAGTGCATGAACCCATTGTTACAAAAATTATATCAGCATCTTCTGTACTCTCTTCACTTATTTTTTTATATTTTCTTCCAAATTTCTTTTCAAATTCATTAAATACTTCATCAATAACATCTCCAGCTCTTTTCATTGCAAACTGCTGAGCGTATTTAAATTCCATATAATATTTTGGAGAAACAAATGAACCAAAAGTAGCTGGATTACTTACATCAATTATCCTATAATTTGGTTTAAATTCGCCCAAGAAATCATCAACATCTTTTTGTTCAGGAATATCAACAGCTTCCATAGTATGTGTTAAAACAAAAGCATCCAATCCAACCATTGAAGGAAGCAAAACACGCTTATCTTCAGATATTTTGAACGCCATCAAAATTAAATCCAAACCTTCCTGATTATTTTCTGCATAAAACTGCATCCACCCTGTATCGCGCTGTGATATTGTATCCTGATGGTCACACCATATATTTATTGGAGCGCTCAATGCACGATTGCCAATTCCCATAACAATTGGGAGCCGCATGCCGCTTGCAATAAATAAAATTTCATGCATTAAAGCTAAACCTTGAGATGCAGTTGCCGTTCCAACTCTTACCCCACTCAAACTTGCTCCTATAGCAGCAGATATTGCGGAATGCTCTGACTCGAGAGGAATAAATTCTGTATCAAGCTCACCATCTGCAATAAATTTCGACATTCTTTCTGGAACAAGCGTCGATGGTGTTATTGGAAACATTGGAAAAACTTTTATTCTTGCAAGTTTAAATCCATAAGCAACAGATTCATTTCCTCTTAACATTGCTTTCATCATTTCACCTCCTTAATAAAATCTATTGCCTTTACAGGACATTCATTTACACATATACCACAACCTTTGCAATAATCATAATCTATTACTGGAATAGGAAGCTTTTTTATTGGTTCTTTGGGCGCCTCCTTGCTGCTTCCATCTTCCTTAAAAATGGCTGGCTCTGGGCAATATTGCCAGCAAATCATGCATCTTATGCAATCTTTGTATCTTATTACTGGTTTAAATGTTCTCCATGTTCCAGTTTTATTTTCGACACTATTTCCAGCTTCCTCAATCATGGCTGCCTTACTTATCTTCATTTTTCCCACCCCAAAATTGTTTTTTGATAAGCTTCTTTAGCTGCTTTTGCATTTATTTCTTTTTTAGCAGGGGCTCTCTCCATTATTGCATCTGATATGCTCTCGATTCCAACATTTTTTATTGCCTTTGAATAAGCCCCCAATATGGCTGTATTTACAATTGGCGCTGCTGATGAACCCAATCCATGGGAAATTGCTATGCTCGTAGCATCTACTGTAGCTACTTTAAAATTAAAATCATAATCTGATGGCCTTTTTGATGTATTTATTATGATTGTGCCATCTTTTTTTAATCCATCCATCACATTTACAACTTCAAGGAGGGAAGAATCAAGAACAACGACTGCATCTGGTGTATAAACATTCATTCTTAGATTTATTGGCTCATCATCTATTCTTGTAAATGCTTGGACAGGGGCTCCTCTTCTTTCAACACCAAAAAATGGAAAAGATTGGGAATGGTGTCCTTCTTTAAATGCCGCCACAGCAAGTATGTTGGCAGCTGTAACGGCTCCTTGTCCGCCTCTTCCATGAAAACGAATTTCAAACATATTAATCAAACGGTAATGCAATAGTATAGAAATAATTTTTGATGGCTATTCTATTACAGGATGATTATTTTTAGTTTTACTTCCATCTGGATGCTTCACTTCTACAAAACTTATTACTGGCAAGATTTTATAAACATGACCTACAGCAAGTATCGACTTTTCTATATTAATATCTATTGTAACAACTGTTTTCTTACCTCCTTTTATATCAATCAACTGCTGTATCTTTAAATTTCCTGATGGAACATCAAAATTTACTTTTTCTTTTGTTTCATTTAAAATTCCATTTGCTTTACTTATAACAATCCATATTTTGTCATAATTTCCCTCACTTATATTATCTATTCCTATTGTTTCATTTTTATTATTTCTATTAAGATTGAGTAAATCCAATGTTTTTTCTTCAAATGATATATTTATCCATCCTGAATTGTTTCCACTTCTATGAACTTTTATTTGGGAAAATGTTACATTTACATGAGAAAAATTTTTTGATGGAATATCTCCTATCCTCACTTCTATTGTTCCATTCTTAATGGCTTCTTTCGTAGTTATACAACCAGTCATGGCAACACCAATGAATAAAAAAATTACAGCAATAGCTATTTTTTTCATAAAATTTTAATATGAAGTTATTCTTAAAATTATCGAAATTATCTTATATTAAGAGGATTTAGTAATACATGAATAAAAAAATAAAGATTTTGGTAAGCATTGGTATAATCCTGCTTTTGATTGCTATCATTCCATTCAAACAATCTTCTGGTATGAATGACATAACAGTTTCCATAACAAAGCCTTACGGACATATATATGTTTTTGATAGAGAGATTGCCCCTCTTCCATCATCCCATATGCCATTTAAAGCCATAGTTATTGGATGGATTACAGTTGTTGTAAATGTTGAAGGAGATGTGCAAAAAGTTGAATTTTATGTTGATAATCAGCTAAAATATAATGATACAATTGCGCCATACCAATGGCTATGGAATGAGAAAATGAGTGTGCCACCAAAACACGATTTAAAAGTTATTGGATATGGCGATGGCAATACAGCAAGTGATGAAATAAAGGTGCTATATATGTAAATCCATTCAAACATAAATAAGTTAGAAACCTTTAAAAAAGAGAATTATATTAACTATTGGAGGTAAAAATGAAAAATACAACAGCAAAAATTATTGTAGGAGGAATTGTATGCCTGTTTATCTTAGGAAGTTTTGCGACAGGTAGTGGAAAAGGAAATGCAATAAGTGATGCGCATCATGCATTGCTGAAAAAAGGAATTTCATATTATAAAGCAATAAGAACAAACCATGGCATTGATGAATCACAACAAATGCTTAAAGTTTGGTTTTTAAAACAACCATCTGTTAAAAAAGTTACCATTGAAAATAGAGACATGACCATAGAATTTAATGATGGACACGAAGTTGTCATACTTGGACACACAGAGATAAACGGAAAGGCAACATTTGGAAAACCAAGCAATCTAGGCCATGGTCATGGCCACGGCGGTAGCGGTGGCGGAGGAACAACTGTAACTTCTACGCCAAATTCACCGAAGGCTTTGATACTCGACCCATTTGATTGGGAAGGTGGTGTATTCCACAATCCAGGATTAATGAGCGATGTGAAAAATGATTTGCAGAATGCTGGATATTCATCCACATACCTTAAAAATACACAGGTAACACTTTCCGTAATAGAAAATGACCTTGCACAATATGGCGTAATATACAACCGTGGACATGGAGGAGTAAGCGGTAAAACGGTTATAATCTCAACTGGTGAGCATTGGACAAATGACATTGGAAGTTCAAAATATGTGGACGAATACAACAATGGAGAGATTGTAGAAGTTTCCATATCAGGGCCAAATGGATATGAATATTTCATTGCATATACACCAAAGCTGATACAAGACCATTATACCAATTTGAATAACTCATTAGTTTATATGGAATCATGCGAATCAATGAAATTCTCAGATATGGGAGATGCTTATGTTGGCGCAGGAGCAGGTGCATATATGGGATGGGATAAGAGTGTGACAGTCACTTATGGTGATGACAGTGCAAACAAGAGTTTCCAGATGTTTTCACAGGGAAGCAGCGTTGACGACGTTGCAAATGCATTCGGACCAGACCCATCGACACATGCAAACCTCAAATATGTCGGAGCGGGAGACTTAGGCCTTGTGATGCCATCATAATCTCTTTCCCTTTTTCCTTTTATTTTTAGTTTAGAGAATGCTCAAAATTATACTTTGAAGGGCAAAAAAATACTGTAGAAACACAATCTTTATTAACGAAAATTCAATTACATATTCGGAGGCAAGAAAATGAAACAAAAAACACTGGCAATATTTGTGGTGGGACTTTTCTTAGTGGGTGTGATGGTGCCCGTTATGGGAAGCTCCACCGAAAAGGTAATCGAGATAAAGGAAAGGAAATTTGTTGACGGCAGACCGGTTGTACCTGTTCTGACGGACAAGGGCATGCATTTTTCCTTTTTGGTGAAAGGAAAACCGGGGATCTATGTGACCATTACCAACCCGCATGATGGCGACGTAGTAAGTGGTACTGTGACCATAACCGTTGATTCCAATGAGAATCCATCAATTAAAATTGATGGAACAACAGTGGGGAGTGGATTGTCCTATACCTGGGATACAACCC
>CAZYCK010000016.1:0-13149 GCA_964646055.1 uncultured Thermoplasmatales archaeon
AAGAGAATGCAGGCATGATTGAAGAACTAAAGAAAGATGATTTAATATCGAGGCAAAGTATATGGACGAGAGATGCAAAATCATTTGCAATGGAGGGAAATAAAATTTTTTTAAAAATTGAGGGAAGTGAGGATGCAATAAAAAAAGCTGAAGAAATTTTAAAAGGAAAAAGATTGCCAAAAGAAAAAGAAGAAGAAATAAATAAAAAATTTGTAGAAGATGAAGAAGCTGCCAGCGAAGGCATGGGATTTATATTTGGTTAAACTTCTCTGAATAAAAACGGAGACAGTTTCTTTATTTTATCCTCATATTCATCTTTATCTGGATACAATTTCATAAGTATGGCTGACATACTGCTCAACAATGAGTTGCCGTCCTGTGGCGTGAAACAGAAGCCAAAGACTTCATTTTCGTTTTTAACCCTTATAGTTGGCACAACAACAACAGTCTGATTTAAAATTCTTCCATAATGCCCATGGTCTCTTCCAAAAGAAAAAACAAGACTTGATAATTTTTTGTATGTAATTGCCACTCTTGGATTATCTATGAAGCGTTGTATTGCTTGCTCTTCATTAATTTTTCCTTTCACTTTTATATCAAACCATATTGAATGCATGTATTGGGTGTTAATTTTTAATGCTGATGAAAAAACATCTAAATCATGTCCAAGAGTATTATAAACATACCACACATCTCTTGCATGGTGTGTTCCAAATTTTTTATCTTTATGTTCATTTACATAAGGAGATGGAATGAATCCTCCTTCTTGAGAAATATCAGTTGCTCTTCTTATGCATACAAATCTACCAAAAACAAAATCATTTTTATCGTCATTAGAAAATCCAATGCTTTTTATTGCAACTGCGATGTTATGAGTATTGCAACTCAATATCTGGATATATTTATCTTCATCAGTAATTGCTTTATCATTTATGCCTAATGCATAAGGTTTTCCAAAACCGAATTCTGAGCCTTGAGCAAGAAATGCTGTAACATCATTTTCATATTTTTTGTAAAATTTCTCTTTATTTTCCAATCCAATTCCTTTCGGAGTGCAATCAACAACGATGCTTGCCCTTTTTATTGCCTCTTCAGCTTCATAAACGGGTTCAACGCCAAGTTCTCTGAATTCATTTATTTTTTCTTTTCTCACGACTAAATTTCCTCCACGCTTTATCAAACTCTTTATTTTTGCTCTATCTGTTAAAACTGGTCTATGCTTATAAAATGTAATCTCATCTATTCCGAGCTTTTCTTTCATATCACAGAGCAAGCCTATCAATGGCTCCCCTATTGTCCCCGTTCCAATAACATGAACAATATTACTCATGAATGCGAAATGTCTATGTCCTTTTAAATTTTATTAATGCATCTATTACTGGCAATCTTTTTCCCATCAAAAATCTTTCAAGAGAGCCTCCTCCTGTTGATATATAAGAAAAGCCATTGGCAAAGCCAAACATATTTATAGCCGCCACTGTATGCCCGCCGCCCGCTATGGAGAATGCGTTGCTTTCTGCAACTGCCTTTAGCACTTCTTTTGTTCCTCTACTAAATTCTTTTTTCTCAAAAATTCCCATTGGTCCTGATATTAGTATGCTTGCTGCATTTTTAATTTCATTTCTAAAAATATCTATGCTATTGCCACCAATGTCATTGCCCGGCTTCTTTTTTTCTTCAATGAAATGCTCACCATCTTCATAAACCATGTCAATAGGAAGGATAATTTTGTTTTCATATTTATTGGCTATATTTTTTATTTTATTTTCCATTTCTTCTTCCATTTCCATGTCTATTTTTTTCTGGGAAGCAAGGAAAGCATTTGCAGGCATTCCTCCAAGAGCAATTTTATCCGCTATACCTTTTTCAATTAAATTTTTTATAACTTCTATTGAATTTTCGAATTTGCTTCCACCAAATATAAAAAGGCGTGGTCTATTTGCTTCTTTCATCATTTTATCAAGATTTTTTATTTCTTTTTCCATAAGTCTGCCAGCAAAAGAAGGCAGTATTGGAATAAATCCAACCAAAGAGCATTGCTGTCTGTGGGCAGCAGCAAATGCATCATTCACAAAAACATCTGCATATTTAGAAAGTTGCTTTACCATCTCTGCTTTTGAATGTTCCTCAACGCTTTTCTTTTCCATCTCTTCTTTGCATTTTCTGACATTATCAAGCATTAAAATATCGCCATTTTTCATATTTTTTATTTCTTCAATTGCTTTTTCTCCATAAACATCATCAACAAATTTTATTTCTTCATTCATAAGCCTGCTTAATTCTTTTGAATGCTTTTCAAGGCTTGTAAAATCCCATTTACCAGGTCTTCCTTGATGGGCAAGAATTACAACTTTAGCATTTTTCTCTTTCAATTCTTTTATTGTTGGAATGGTTTTCTTTATCCTCCAATTATCTATTATATCAAGCGTAGTGGGGTTCAATGGTGAGTTAATATCAACTCTAAGAATAACGTTCTTTTTTTCAAAATCAAATTCATCCATTGTTGGAAGCATGATATGAATAACGAAACAAAATAAATAATTTTCACTTGAATATCTTGCTTATATCAAGTTTATTCATTTTTTCTTTTGAAATAATCCACCCATCTTTTATTTCAATATATCCATCTTTCTCATATTCCTTAAAAATATCTTTTGCAACTTTCATCTCATTTTCCATGCTCTTTTCAAAAGCTTCTATGTTTAATTTTCCTCTCCTTTTAACACTTATAAAAAGCAAGATAACAATAGCCATCGAAATATCTTTTGCAAGCAACTCTTCAGCAACAAAATCTTTGACCCGCTCGCCTGCCTCAGCCAGCCGCCATCCTATAAGTAACAAAGCATCAGATACCAATTTTCCAGTCCATGTAAGCTGATAAAGGTTATCTTCTTTTTTTATAAAATGTATTTCTTGTAGTGCAGCCAAAGCTCTGTTGAATGTTGCTGTTGGCATTTTTGTTATTTCTTGCAATTCCTTCCATCTTATTTTTTTATTTTCTCTTACAGCCATTAATATTTTTATGGCATTTTCTCTCAACAACCTTAAAATTTGATATACAACATCTTTTGTTTCATCAGTCATTGTTGAATAACGTGCTTTGTTTAATAAAATTTCTCGTTGCTTTTGCAAAAATTTATATTATATGATAGGATTATCGAGAGATAAAATGAAATATGAAATAATTGGAGACAATCTGCAAATTGTAAGGCTTGAGCTTGAAGAAGGGGAAAAAGCATATGGGGAAGCAGGCTCAATGGTTTACATGAGTTCCAATATAAAAATGGAGGCGAAGGCAAGAGGCGGCATGCTTAAGTCAATAGGGAGAAAATTCATGGGAGAGACTTTTTTCATGACAGAATTCAGCCCAATGCATGGAAATGGTTTTGTTGGATTTGCTGGAAATGCTCCAGGAAAAATAAAGGATTTAAAAATTGAAGGTGGCAAAGAATTCATTGTTCAGAAAGATGCATTTTTGTGCGCTGAAGATGGTGTTGATTTATCTGTTGCATTTCAAAAAAGACTCGGCTCAGTTTTTTTTGGTGGCGAAGGATTTATACTCGAAAGAATTAGTGGCAATGGCTTGGCATTTATTCATGCATGTGGAGATTTTGCTGAAATGGAGCTTAGAGAAGGAGAGAGCATAAGAGTTGATACTGGAAGTGTAGTTGGATGGGAAGGAAGCGTTGATTACAGTATAGAACGTGTAAAAGGAATAAAGACAATATTTTTTGGTGGCGAAGGGCTATTCTTAACAACTTTAAAAGGACCAGGAAAAATTATAATACAATCGATGACTCTCCACAATCTTGCATCCGCATTGTCACCATTTTTACCAAAACAACAAACATCTGGAAGAAGTGGTGTTCTTGGAACTTTTTTGGATGAAACACTTGGAAAATAATCAATAATTATTCAATTTAACTTCAATCTGCCATTCTTTCAGTAAATTATGTTCAATCAAGATTGGGGGAGAGAGTATTGAATATCTTTCCTTTACCCATTTAATAAATTTTTCATAACTTTTTTTCGCATTTTTTTCAAAAATCATCGATGCTACCATACGAGATGGTATTATTTTGCATCCTTGTCCTTCATTACATGATTCCATAAGAGGGTTTTTTATTAATGGACTATCATAATATATCTTTATTTTTGCTTTTCTTTTATATCCTTCATCACATTGTAGAATATATTTCCTCCTTCTCTTTATAAATGGAACAAATTTTACTTTTATTTCATCCCCATCCTTCAAATTTAATTCCTTCCTCAAATTATATTCAGAAATAATCTCTAAATGATTATGGTGTCTTTTATCTGGTATTAAAATTGCACCATCTATTTTGCCAATTTTTACAGGAAAAGATGTAACAGAGCTGTATGAAACGTTGTTTTTTACAAACCCATTTATGATTATGCCATCTATTCCATTTAAGTTGACTTCTGAAACAAAATTTAATGTGCCAGGGAAAGGCGAGATGCTAAGTTTTTCTTTAAATTGCTCTTTATACTCATAGATGGAAGTGAAAAATATTCCTTCTTTCCTCCCAGAAACAACTTTTCCTTTCATTTAAAGTTCATCGCTTCCTTTCATTTTTGCATAAAGTTTTGCTCCTTCTTCAGTGAGTTTGTATCCTTCTTCTGTTTCTTCAATTATTCCATGGTTTTTTAGCTCTTCTGCTGCATTTTTTGCAACTCTTTCTATTAAATGCTGCTTTTTTGCAACTCTTTCTATTCTTTTTTCACCTGAAGCAATTTCAATAAATATTGCTTTCCTTATTTTATTAGATAGTATAAATCCCTCATTCATTTTTGCACCATATACTGAATTAAAAGCACATCATAAATTTTTCCAAGTTTTTTATACCACTTGTGCTTTTAAATTGTGTTTAAAATACCAAAAATAATGTATGCTCAGGAATTGATAGATAAAGCGTTCAGCAGAGCAAGAAAAATAAGAAATAAAGATAAGAAAAAGAAGACAATAGATAAAATATCTACGGTAAAGAATATAATCAGCAACAATTTAAGAAAATATGTAAAGGCTTTTCCTGATATATACAATATTCATCCTTTTTATAATGAATTATTCGATATATTGATAGGAATGTATAAATTGGATAGAGCAATTTCTTCGCTCAGGTGGGCAGATAAAAAAATAAATGATGTAGCAAGGAGAGGAATAAAAGAAGCAAAAAGAAGTCATGATTACAAAAAAATAATCCGCATGGTTTATGGAAGGGTATCATCTGTCCTATATGAAATAGATGAGTCATTAAAATTTTTAGAAGATGCAAAAAATAAAATTCAAAATGTTCAATTCATAGATGTTAATTTGCCAACAGTTATCATAGCAGGTTATCCAAATGTTGGAAAATCATCTCTTCTGAAAATGCTGTCATCCGCTATGCCTGAGATAGCTCCCTATCCTTTTACAACAAAAGGGCTTGTTGTAGGGCATTTTTACATAGAAAAAAAATATGATAAAATCAAGGTGCAGGTGGCGGAGGCGCCTGGCTTGCTTGATAGGGGGTATGAAAAAAGAAATGATATAGAAAAGCAGGGTATTGCAGCTCTCCGCTATTTGCCAGATGTCATAGTTTTCATTATTGATGCTTCCGGCTATCCAATTGAAAGCCAAGAAAAGTTGTTGCAGGAGATTAAAAGAGAATTTAAAGCAGATGTAATTGTTGTTGAAAATAAAATCGACATTAGCAAAGGAAAAACCAATTATATGAAAATATCATGCAAAACTGGAGAAGGAATAGATGAATTAAAAAAGAAAATAATAGAAAAATTAAAAAAATGAATGATAAATGGTTATTTTCTTTCTTCCTCCTTTTCTTTCTCTCCCTCTTCTTTTTCTTCTATTTCTTTTTCTGCTTCCTCAGCTTTTTCCTCTACCTTTTCTTTGCCAACTTCTTTTTCTTCTGGCAATTCCTCTTTTTCTGCTTTCTTTTCTTTCTCTTTAGCTTCTTTTTCCTTTACTTCCTTTAATTCTTCTTTAGTTTCCTTTTCTTTCTCTCCCTCTTCCTTTTCTTCTTTTTCTTTCTCTTCTGCTTCTTCTTCAGCCTTTTCCTCTTCTTCAGCCTTTTCTTCTTCTATTTCTTTTATTTGCTCCTCTGCTTCTTTTTCTACTTCCTTTCTTTCTTCTTCTGGCAATCTTTCTTCAAGTTTGCGGCGCCTCCATGGATCCGTCAGGTTAAGTTTTGATATCATTACATTTGAAGCATGAATGGGGTATGAAACAGCTTTTCCATCAGCTTTTGTTATGGTTATCCCTTCTATTTCCAATTTTTGTTTTGAAACATCAACCTTTCTAACTTTACCTGTTTCTCCTTTAAAGTTGCCTCTCATTATTTTTACGGTATCTCCTCTAACAACAGGTATATTCCTTACCTTATACTTCAACATCAAATCTTCTGCAAGATGTGAAGCAATCATTTTACGCTTTATATGATGAGGGGCATTATACATGAATTTTCTTTGCTTACGAGGTTGTTTTCCTATTTTCATTTTATCACACAATTATGCTGGCAGCTGCTGCAATGCGGGGCCATCTGTCCGCCGCTTCCCTTGCAACAGGCCCTTTTATGGCAGAGCCTTTCATGTCTCCTTCTGGTGTTACAATGACAGCTGCATTATCTTCAAATTGGATGCGCATTCCATCAGGACGACGGTAAGGCATTTTCTGACGAACTATGACTGCATGAAAAACCTGACGCTTCATTTCTGGCTTTCCCTTTTTTACTGTAACGACAACCATGTCGCCGACGCCTGCCACAGGATAGCGGCGATGTATTCCTTTTTGTCCTTTAACTGATATTATTTCAACAACTCTTGCTCCTGTATTATCTATGCAATTAAGAGCCGCACCAGCTGGCAAGCCACGTGTAACAAAAGCTGCTATTCCTTTCATTTTTTGCTCACCACCACAAAATGCACTGTCTTGCTTATTGGTCTGCATTCCATTATTGTTACAATATCATTTTTTTTAACATCAATGCATTCTGGCAAATGGGCTTTATATCTACTTGTTCTTTTTTCGTATCTTTCATATTTAGGAAGGTAATGCAATCTTTCTTTTTCAACAACAACAGTTCTTTGCATAGCAGTTGATACAACTTTGCCAGTTATAGCTATACCTCTAACTTTTAGATGCCCATGCCATGGGCAATTTGGATCATTGCATTTTCTTTCTGGCTCTTTAACTTTTATTCCTATCATCTTATCTTACCTATTCTTTCTTCTGGTCTATACCTTATTTTTTTGCCATTGATGGTATGCCCATTGATTTCAAAGGTCGCTATATTTTTTGCAACTTTTTTTATTTTTTTGCCTGTATCTATTATCAGCATATTTTTTGTCTCATCTATTATTATGCCTTCAATTCCTTTTAACGAAGCATCTTTGGATTCAATCACTTTTGCCTTAAGCCCTATAAACTCTCCCCTTAAAAAATTTTCTGTCATTCTATCTCCACTTTAAATCCCATTTCTTCTAATTTTTTCTTTGCTTTTTCTTTATGATCTCCCTGCAATTCTACTATATCTTTTTTTGATGTTCCACCTGTAGCACATAACTTTTTCAATTCACTTGCTATATTTTTTATATCAACAGACGAATCAAAACCACTTATCACAGTAACCACTTTTCCATACCTCCGCTTCTCAGTTTTTATTTTTATTTCCTTTCCTTCTCTTGATAATTTATCACAAACACATAACTCCTTTGGTAAGCCACAAATGGGGCATATCTCACTCATTCTATTTCTTTTTCCTCCCTCATAATTGTAAGCAGTCTTGCCAAACTTCTCCTGATATATTTAATTCTGCCAGGCGAAGGCGGCGAGCCACCCATCGATGCCTTACCGTATTCTTCCATAAGCTCGTTTCTTAATTCCTTCAGCTTTTTCCTTCTCTCTTCACTGCTCATTGCTCTTATCTCCTTTGCCTTCATCTTTTTTCAGCACCTCCTTTAATATCTCCTTTAATTTTTCAGCCCTTTTTATACCTATTCCTTTTATTTCAATCAAGTCATTAATATCCACTTCATATAATTGTCGGGCATTTTTTATTCCAGCCTTTTCAATTTCTTCCAAAACATTTTTATTCATATTTGGCAAATCTGTTACAGAAATTTTTTCAAGTTTCTCAAGCATTTCTTCTTTCTCAATTTTAGCTTTTCTTTCTGCAGCTTCCTTGCCAATTTCTTTTTCTTCTTCCATAATTTCAATTTCATCTGGCAGCCTTGCATTTGGTCCCATTATCCTAACTTTTATACCTATTATACCCGGCTTCGTTTTTGCAACAGCTATACCAATGTCCATAACACGGTCCGAAACTTCGCCACAATACTTAATATATCCCATTGTAAATTTTTCCATTCTATGCCTGTCGCCAGTTAATTTTCCAGAAATTATGACCTGGCAGCCCCTGGCTCCAGCATCCATGATGCGACGGACTGTTGAATGGCCAACTCGACGAAAATGCCAGCCACGCTCCAAAGCTGCAGCAACTTTCTGAGCCATCAAATTTGCATTTAGTGCAACACTGTCACTAACTTCTTCTATTTCAATTTGCGGATTTTCCAAGCCAAATTTGTTTGCAATTGTATCTGTTAGCTCTTTTATTCTTTTACCTCCTTTTCCTATTATCAGCCCAGGTCTTTCAACTTCCAAAGTTATTAATGTGCCCAATGGTGTGCGTTGAATTTTAATCCCCCCAAAACCTGCTCTCTGACTTTCTTTCATCAAAAATTCTTTCAACAAAATTCTCCTCTGATTTTCTATAACAAATTTCCTTTCTATAGCCATACTATCTTTCCTCAATAATTATCTCAACATTTGTTGTTCTTTCATTCCATGCTGATGAACGCCCCATGGCACGTGGCATATATCCTTCAATTATCCTTCCTCTATAAGTAGATATATGTGCGACAAACATATTTTCAGAATCTAAGCCCTTGTATTCTGCATTATTCATTGCATTTTTTAGCACATCCAAAATTTTTTTACTTGCATTTACAGGGTAGCCTCCAGGTCCAATGCCTTTTTTATGTGCTCTTTCTGTTTTATGCGTCTTAAATGGTATGGCTCTTTTCAATTTTATTATATCATTAAGCAAGCTTTCGGCATCTTTAACATTCATTCCTTTTATAGCTTTCGCTACATTTTCAGCATGCCTTGGAGAGCATTGTAAATCGCGTCCATAAGCCCTTGCAGTTTTTTCCGGATCTAAATATATTGAGTATTTCATATTCATCATTTGAGAGGCATATATTTAGATGAACGTGTTGCTCCAACACCTGGGCCAGTATGCTTAACCTCTTTTCTTGTTAATGCAAATTCACCCAAGTAATGACCAATCATCTCTGGTGTAATTTTTACTGGAATAAATTCTTTTCCATTATGAACTGCAATAACACGACCAACAAATTCTGGCAATATTATCATATTCCTTAAATGAGTTTTTATAGCTTTTTCGCCATTACCCTTTCTTATTCTCTGCAAAAAGCGATATTGAACAGGGGTTAATCCTCTTTTTAATGTTCTTCTTGCTCTTGAAGTCAGATGGGGCATGATTTCTTCCATTCCCATCTTTTTCACTTCTTCAACATTCATACCTCTATACAAAAATTCTTTTTTGCTCTCAATTTCAATCTTCCTTCTTCTTCTCCTTGCCATCTTATCACCTCTTTCCTGTCCGTTTTGCTGCTATAGAACCAACTTTTTTGCCAGGCGATGCTCCTCTTGCTACTGTTTTTGGCCTGCCGACATGCTGGTGGCTTCCTCCGCCATGGGGATGGCTCACTGGATTCATTGCAACACCACTCGTTATTGGGAAAAGCTTTGCTTTACGCCTTGTAGCATAAAATCTTTTACCTGCTTTTACAAAAGGCTTATCTCCCCTGCCACCACCAGCTGCAACACCTATTGTTGCCCTGCAATTTGATAAAAATAATTTATGTTTTCCACTTGGTAAGCGCACAATGACGCCATTCTTTTCATGAGACACAATTGTAGCATAACTTCCTGCAGTTCTAACAAATTTGCCACCATCTCCTGGCTTGCCTTCTATATTGTATATTGGCGCTCCTTGAGGAATTGAACCAAGGAAAAGAACATTCCCAGGCTTCACAATGGTTTCTCCCGAAAATCTGATTTTTTCTCCTACTGCCATGCCTTCATTTGCTATTAATTTTGCTATGCTTCCATCATTCAATTCAACCATTGCTATGGGAGCTGTCGTGCCAGGATTATGGATAATATCTTTAACCAAGCCATCATATTCTCCAACCTTTGGATAACTAACAGGCCCCTTATGCCTGAATGAAGAGGTGATATATCGGGGCTTTGCTTTTCCTCTTCTCTGCATTCTCAATATTTTTCCCATTTTATCACTTAGAATATACCTATTCTCATTCCAATATCCTCAGCATTGTAATCTGGCGTCAATTTTACAGTCGCAACCTTTCCTTCAGCACCTATTTTAGTTGTAATTTTTGCAACTTTCACTCCAAATATTTTCTCCACAGCTTCTTTAATCTGATGCTTATTTGCATCCATTTTCACAGCAAATTGCAGGGCATTATTATTTTCAATCATGGAAAGAGTTTTTTCTGTAATATATGGATGGAATACTATCTCATAAGGATTCATATTTCTCACCTAATTTTTTAACGGCATTTAAGGTATATAGGGTAAGCCTTCCAGCCTGCCCGCCCGGCGCCAGATGCCCAACATTTATTTCTTCAGGCTCTACAACATCCACGCCTGTTAAATTAGATACTGCTTTTTTAATTTTTTCCTTATTTGATGCAACTATGAGCAAAGCCTTTGGAACTTTATATTTTCTTCCCCTTGTTTTTCCTTTGCCTGCCCTTACATGCTTCCCATTTTTTGCTCTTTCAATATCATCATGCAATCCTATTTTTTGAAGCACATTTATAGCATCTTTTGTTTTCTCAATTTCTTCAAATTTATCTTCTATTATGAAAGGCAATTCAGCATTGAATTTGTGCCCCCTCTTTCTAACAATTTCTTCATTTGAAGTGGCTGCAATTGCTGAAATTCTTGCAAGCAACATTTCTTTTTTATTTATTTTTTTATTCCATACTTTTTCAGGCTTTGGAGGATGGGCTCTTCTTCCTTTTACTGTTCCTGGCACTTTTGCTCCTCTTCCAGATGGAAGTCTTGGAATTCGAGAATTTCCTCTGCCTGGTCCTTGACTTTCTGCAACATAATCTTTGCCGGCTGTAGCTTTTGCTCCATAAGGTTGCCTTTTGTTTGCTCTCATTACTAAAAAAGCTTTTTTTATTAAATCTGGCCTATACTCAAAATTAAATACAGATGGCAATTCAATTTCTTCAATAATGTTACCATCCATACTATGGACTTTTCCCTTCATCATACCCCCTGCTTGCTTGAAGTGGAGATGTAAGTTATTTCAGGCTTTTCAACTTTAACTCCTTTCATATATCTAATAGCCTGTCTCATTCTTATAATACGTTTTATACTGCCTGGCAAACTTCCATGAACAACAACATATTCATTTTTAACTATACCATAATGGGGGAAGCCTCCATCTGGAGTGATTTCTTCTCCATTTTCTCCTATTTTCAAAATACGTTTATTATATTCAGTCCTTTTATGAAAGCCCATTTGCCCTGCTTGTGGAACTGTTCCACGAGTCCATGAAAGCCATGGTCCAAGTGTTCCAATCATGCGGCGATGCTTTCTATTCTTATGATGAAGCAATTTAACCCCCCATCTTTTTACAGAGCCCTGAAATCCTTTGCCCTTTGTTACAGCGATGGCATCCATCATGTCTCCTTCAACAAAAGCATCTTTTATACTCAACTCTTTACCTAATATTTCATTTGCATATTTATAACGAGCTTTTAAATCCCCGCCGCCAATCCTTATTTCCATAATATCAGGAATTTTCTTCGGAATTCCGCTAATTTTCCATGGTTCTGTATATGCTATAACCCTAACATCATCATATTCATCTGCTTCCTTTTCATTTTTTTTCTTTGGCAAAGGCATAATTTTTTCTAATTCTTTAACGTTGTCTGCCCATATCTCTGTTTTTGCTTTTAATCCATAAGGAGTTTTTTTATATAATCTTATAGCAGCTATTTTCATTGGAGGGGTTTCTAAAACTGTTACAGGAACAAATACTTCCTGTCCAGAAGTTGTTGAAGTTGGACGGTAATCAATAATCAAAACATGACTCATTCCAGCTTTATAACCTGCAAATCCTTGTAAAGATGGTTTGTTTCCATCATTAGGCCATGCCTTTATAGTTGGCACTATAGAACGAGCTCTTTTGCGTGGTGAATATCCTAATGAACCTCTCTTTGGTCTGCTATGCTGCACCATATTTTACACCTAACCTAACCCCAAATATATGAAGTAATATATAAAACTGATGGATTGATATAAAAAAGCAAATCTTATATAGTTGTATATACTTATATAACATGGAAAAGAAAATAATTCATTATCCTCGTCTTGATACGGTTTTAATGGTGGAGGAATTTACAAAAGAGCATTCGGGAGAGTTCAAGAAAAGGGCGCTATGGGAGAATTTACCAAAGAAAATGATGTATCAAACATTTTGCACGATATTTGATTATTTACTATATTCTGGAAAAATTGCGGTTGATAAAGAGGGAAAGATATGCTGGATTTATAATCCTGAATTGGTAAGAAAATATATGAAAAGGGAAGACCTTGTCATTAAATAAAGAAACAATGGGTTAAACCATAAGGATTATGAAAAAAAGTTTGGATATTAAAGAGATCTACAAGATATGAAAAGAAGAAGAAACAATGCTGTTTTGAAAAAAAACGAAAGATTTTTTAAAGGAGCTAAGATAAAAAGAAAAGCAATTCATTTTTACAGCAATATAATAATAATATTGCTAACAAAATGCAAGCAAATCGCAAACTTTATATATGCCAATGTATTATAAAATTGGTGAAAACCATGACAAAAATAGAAAATATAAGAAAGTGGATAAAAAATAAAGCGGGTGTAAGCCCAATAATTGCCATCATACTTATGGTGGCAATAACCGTAGTGCTAGCAGCAACCATATACGTATGGGTAAGCGGCTTCCATACAGGAACAAGCGGAGAAA
>CAZYCK010000017.1:0-12888 GCA_964646055.1 uncultured Thermoplasmatales archaeon
CATATTTTTTAGAAGAAAAGATGCTGATTTGCATAGAAGAAAAGCTGAGGCCATTGCAGAAGGGCTTGTAGAAATAAATCCTGATGCAAAAATTAGATATTATGTTGATAAAATAGAAAATTTAAATATAAAAAAATATGATATTATCCTTGGCTGTCTAGATAACATTGCTTCGCGTTTATACTTAAACTCAAATTGTTATTTTTATGGCATACCCTATATAGATGGCGCTACTTATGGGCTAATAGGTAAAGTTCAAGTTGTTTTCCCACCAGAAACAAGCTGTTTGCAATGCGGAATGAATGTTACCCATTCAAAATTTTTGGAAAAGCGTTTTAGTTGCACTGGAAAAAATGTAAAATATTTTGAACCAAACATGCCATCTGACATAAATACGACAAGTATAGTAGCTGCCATACAAGTGCAAGAAGTATTAAAAATAACCCATGGAATGAAAAATTATATCAAAAATGTTTTTTATTATGATGGTAATAGAAATTTTTCATCTGTTTTGCAGCTGCCAATAAATCCAAAATGCCCAAACCATAAAAATAATAATAAATAGGATAAGGAATAATTTTTCTTTTTTAGTTTTTATTTCTTGCTATCGTAGCATGATAATTATTTAAACCATTAATTTATTATCTTTTTGGAGAGAAGATGAAAATATCTGTAAAAGATGCTGAAACAGGTAATAGAATAAGTATGGAAGTTGATGATGACAATACTATAGAAGAAATAATAGAAGAAGCTGCAAATTATTGGAGAAAAAATCCTGGGGCTTATGTAATCAGATTTGGCAAAAAAATTTTGCAGGCTGAAAATACGGTTAAAGAAGCAAGATTGCAGGAAGAAGATATAATCGAACTGATACCAGACCCTGAAGGTGGAGCATGCTTCCAAAAGATTTGCTTATGAAAAGATTAAGAAATGAATTGAAAGAATGCAGAAGAACATTTCGTCATAAATTTATTATTAAAGATAAATCATTCAAAAAATTTCCTGTTGAAATAATGGTTACTTTAGTTGATTGCCCTGGTCCGATATGGAATGATGGAAAAATCTCAACAAAATATGAGCATAAGCTCAAAATAATAATAACTGAAGAATATCCATTTCAAACACCAATCGTGAGGTGGAAAAGTAGCATATTCCATCCGAATATAATGCCTCCAGAAGACGGCGGATATATATGCACAAAGCTGATTGATGGCTGGACTTTTCATTCAAATCTCGTTGCATTTATAAAAGGTATTGAAATATTACTTGCAAATCCAAATCCAGATAGCCCATTTGAAACAGATACATGCACGAGAGCAGCCGAATATTTCAATAAAAACGGCTATTCACCTCCTGAAATAAATAGAAGAAAGCCCATTATATTGGAAGAAAATGATAAAAATAGATAAGGAAAAAAGAAGAGAGATGAAAATAGTGCCGCCGCCTGCTGCCCATATCTGCATGCCTGGAGATAAATCTTTTCTTCAAGAAAAATATGCCAAGCTTGGATTGAAAAAGTTTGAAAAACTGATTTTATCTGATGAAAAGGAAGTCGAATCAGAAACAAGCAACGAAGTAGATTTTTATATTAAGGAGGATGCATTTGATAAAATGCTGAAGCATTGTTATGATATGGCTGTTGAAGGGAATGAGGCAATGGGATTTTTGGTAGGAGATGCCAGACAATGGGAAGGCACATATTCAGTCGTATATGATGTTGCCACTGCTTCTCTTGATTCATCACCTTTTCATGTGCGTTTTAGAAGAGATGCATTTGAAGAGTTATTTGATAAACTTGATGATATAGAATACGATTATATAATTTTGGGATGGTATCATTCGCATGTAGGTTATACAAGTTTCATGTCAGGCATTGATATTCAAACTCAGATGAAATATTTTAGCCAGCCATTTCATGCAGCAATTGTCATAGACCCCATAAATATTGAAGCAAAGGCTTTTCGCATCTTAAATAAAAGATGCATTGAAGTTCCTTATGCAATATTCAAATAAGAAATAACTATTTTTCTATGAAAGAGAGGGGCAAAAGCTTAAATAATTCCAACACTACTACGTCTTGAAATGAAGAAAATAGCTCACATATCTGATATACATATCGGTTCTTCTTACTTCGTGGATGAATGGGGCAAGTATGTAATCAAAAGAATAAATGAAGAAAAACCAGAGATTCTGGTGGTTACCGGCGATGTAACCGATGATGGAGTTTTGGAGATGTATGAAGAAGCTAAAAAATATTTAGATGAAATTGATGTTGATAAAAAGATATTAGTTCCTGGAAATCATGATTCGAGACATGCCGGCTATGTTATCTTTGAAAAATTTTTTGGGAACCGATATCCTTTTTATGAAGATGATGAAGTTGCAATATTTGGTGTCGATTCTTCACAGCCAGATTTAAATACGGGGCATATAGGCAGAGAGCACTATGAAGAGATAAAGAAAAATCTCTCCAATCCAGAAAAATTTAACATATTGGCTCTTCATCATCATTTGATACCTGTTCCAAGAACTGGCAGAGAAAGGCAGATACCACTCGATGCAGGAGATGTGCTGGAGCTTTGCACAAGGTTAAATATAGACATGGTTCTTTCTGGCCATCGCCACCTAAGGTGGTGGTGGAATCTTGACGGAACTTATTTTATCACCGGCGGCACAGCAACAACAAAGAAATTGAATAGCTTTTCCTATCCTTCTTTCAATATAATTGAAATCTATGAAAATGAAGTTTCAATTAGAGAAATCAATGTAAGGGACAAAAAATCTAGAGAAATACTCAGATTCAAAAGAAAATAGTTTCTCTTTTTCATTTTACATTGCCATGAATTACATTTATTGTGTATCCTTTTTCTTCTCCTTACCAAATTTTTTAGAATAATCATCCGGACTAAATAAAACTTTATCTAAATCGACAACAAAGTCTTCAGTTTTTTCAACAAGTTGGGTTGGCATAAATTTATAATCTTTTTTATCAGTGCTAATCAATTTGAAGTTTGGCGTCAGCTTGAGTGATTTTGTTGGGCATATTTCAGTGCATAAACCACAGAAGCAGCATCTTCCATAATCTATAACAGGACGAATATTGATACCTTTCAATCCTTTTTCTTTTAATTCAGGAATTTTTTCATAAGTTATTGCTTCATTCATACAAATTTTTGCGCACAAACCACATCCAATGCATTTATCCAAATCATTTGTATGAAATCCTCTTAAAGTATCAACTGGTAGCTTCTTTCCGTTTAAATCATCATGTTCTTCAAAAGGATACCTTATTGTATGTGGTTTTTTTGCAAGATGCTTCCATGCTTTCAATGGTTTTAATACACTCATTTTATCACCTTTCTATATCAGGAGCACAAACGTCAAGGCTGAACAAAATTTGCGACACATCTGCAATGTTCGCTCCTTTCAATATACTTTCAGCAACATTTATTCCATGAGTATAGCTTGGCCCTCTTACATGAACTCTCACAGGCTTTAGCCCGCCATCACTCACAACAAAATATCCATACTCTCCTTTACTACTTTCAACTCTTTTAAAAGAATAACCGGCTGGAACTTTCCATCTTAACCAATTTGGATGCTTCAATATATGCTCTCCAGAAGGCATTTTTTTCAATGCCTGTCTTATTATATTTATACTTTGTTCAATCTCAAGCCTTCTAACAATCATTCTTGCATATACATCACATCCTTCTGAAAGATTATCAAATTCATCAAAGCCTGGATATTTAACAACATCAAAATCTATGTCAGCATAGGCAGCATAAGGTTCAAGCTTTCTAACATCATAGCCATAGCCACATGCCCTTAAATTAGGCCCAGTCACTCCCCATTCTACAGCCTTTTCTCGAGGGATTTTTCCTATACCAACGGCTCTATCAAAAAATATTCTATTGCGGAATAAAACATCATCATACAACTTAAGCCTCTCTTCAATATATGAAAGAGTTTTTTCTATCAATTTTGGCAAGCCAGCAGGCATATCCCAGCGGACGCCGCCAGGCCATATATAGATGTGATATACTCTCCCTCCAGTGAGCTGTTCAAAAATATCCAAAATGTAGTCCCTGTCTCCAAGAGCCCATTGAGGAAGTGTATATATTCCAATGCTCCCTGCATAGCCCCCTATTGCCATTAAATAGGCTGACATTCTTGCAAGTTCCAAAACAATTGTTCTTATGTATTTTGCCCTATCCGGAATTTCCCATTCCATTAAATCTTCGACTGCCATTGCATAAGCTGCTTCATTCACATCTGGTTCAGGAACACAAATTCTGCAAATTAAAGGAACATTCTGCATCCATAAACGGGATTCCATTAATTTTTCAAATCCGCGATGCAAGTATCCAACATTACATTCTGCTTTTTTTACAACATCCCCATCTGCCCATATATGATACATCATATTTCCTGTTATGCCAGGATGCTGAGGACCAATAAAAAGCTCATATTCCTTCATTTTCATCTTCCTCCACTTCTGGAATTTTTTTATAAACGTCTTTTACAAATTTCTTTGAATCAAAATCCTTTCTCATAGGTGGAATGTCGTTCCATCCTTCTAAAAAAAGCGGTTTCAGTCTTTTATTCCCTTCAAAATATATTCCATACAATTCATGTATTTCTCTTTCATAAGTTTCAATTTGAGGAAAGATATCATGCAATGATTCCATCTTTGCATTTTCTCTTGGCAATCTTAAAAAAAGCATTACATGTTCTTTGTATTCATAACTCCACAAATGATAAACCAATTCAAATTCATTGCTATCGAGCCAATCAATGCATGATAACATAACAAAATGGTTGAAGGCATTCTCCTTTAATTTTGTTATTAAATTTCTAATCTCGCTCGCTTCAACTTTTACATACAATCTTCCATGAATTTCTTCCCCTTTATTTAAAATCTCATAAGCTTTCATTTTTCCTCCTTTTCAAAATTAAATGCCTTTTTCTGATTGCTTTTGTATTTTTCATGATATTTCTCATATTTTTCCCATCCTCTTGCCTTCCCTTCATCAATAATTTTCATCAATTTAAGAAAGCCATCCATTATTGCTTCAGGGCGGGGCATGCATCCTGCTATATATATATCTACTGGCAGATATTTATCAAGTTGTTTTATTGTATTATAAGAATCCCAATACATGCCACCATTTATTGGGCATGACCCAAAGGAAATGACATATTTTGGCGCCTGCATTTGCTCATATACTTGAACAACTCTTTTTAAAGTCTTTACTGTCAGATAGCCAGTTACAAGCAAAACATCAGCCTGGCGGGGTGTAGCCATTGGTATCATCCCAAATCTTTCCATATCATAACGAGATGTCATAACAGGTGGCATTTCCATTGACCCACAACCTGTGCAGAAATGAACCATCCATATTGATTTCTTGCTTGCAAGCCTAGCAATTTTACTCCAATCTTCATACTTCATGTTATCACCATCCAGTATACCCATATCAATGATATCGTAGCCAGAATTGTTTCATATTTCCAGTAAAATTTAAATGCCTGTTCTATCCTAAAGCGAGGAAATGCAGTATTTATTAAAAGTGCAAGAATAAAAACTATAAATATTAAAACAAGCCATAAAATGAAATTCACAATACCTGAAAATTTTCCATGCATGACGACTCCGCCGCCCAAAAATAAATCTACAAAGAATGTTGTTTCAACAACTATGCTTATTGCCTTATAAATCATCAAGCTTCCAAGATATTTTCCTCCAAATTCAACCATTGGACCAGAGGCAATTTCTTGAGGTGCAATAGGAATGTCAAATGGTTGCTCCATTAGCATGCCTTGTAAAGCCATATCTGCTACAGCAGAAGCAAGTAAGAAAGGAGGAATGAATATAGCCCACTGGTTATGCTGACTTTCGACTATACCTGCAATAGATGTTGTATCATAGTATATCATCAATGCAACCAATGTTATGAGAAAAGGGAGTTCATAAGAAAGCATCATAACCAAAGCTCTCATAACGCCTATGCCAGCATTCGGATTCCCGCTTGCTCCTGCTCCAAGAGCAAAACCTAAAGATGGTATAGCAAGTAAATATAAAACAAGGAAAGCATCTCCATCCATGCTTAATAATTTTACACCTCCGATCGGAAGGAATAATAAAGTCAGCAATATTCCAGATATTGAGAAAAGCAATGCAAGATCAAAAATCCACCCATGGGTTATATTCGTCTTTTTGCTCAACAATTTTGCGACATCTATAAAATTCTGATAGAAAGGAGGACCAACTCTATTATGAACTCTTGCAACTATTTTCCTCCCTATTCCCATGAAAAGTAAGCCTATGACTGTTCCAGCTATTGCATAAGCAATAAGGATAACAATTTTTATTATTAAATCTATAACCACATCAACCACCCCATCACTATGAGCAGGAATATTGCAACATATATTGCATAATCCTGAGCGAAACCTGTATAAATTTTCCTCAATGCATTTGATAATATGCCCAATCCCTTATAAATCCCTTTATAATAATCTATTGTTCCAGGCTCAAAATATGGTTTCATCACATCTTCGACAGGTTTGTAAAAATTATGGGCTGCATGCATTGAAATGCTTTCATATTTAGATGGAATTTCTCCTGCAAGATAATTATCTTTAAAATCAACAATTCTATGAGGCTTTGATTTATAAATTAAAAATGCTGGAATTAGTGTAGCAATCAATGTTATAAGAACAGCTATTGCATTATATGAAGCAAGACTTGTTTTTATGGTAAATGCTGTATGTGGAACTGCAGCAATACCAGCATCTGAAAGGGCATGCCCCATCATATCCAGCATGTAACCAGGAAAAATAACAAAAATTATCATTGGTAAGGTGAGGACAGACATAGCTGCAAGCATACTCTTTGGTGCTTCTTTAATATCAGGATGGTTGTTTCCTCCCAAAAAAACGCCATACAATATACGGAATGAATACAGGAAGGCGCCGACGCCTGCGATGAGCATTATTGGCGCTACAAATATGTATTTTGCTTTTATAGCCGCTTCATACAAAAGCCATTTTGCAGCAAAACCACTCGTTATTGGAATGGCAGCAAGTGTGAATATTGAAATCAATGCAATTGTAAAAGTAATAGGCATTTTATATGCAACCCCTCCAAGTTCGCTTATTTTCCATTTACCTGTCCTATAAGCTACTGCACCTGCAACAAGGAAAAGAGTGGCTTTGAAAAATGCATGATTAAAAGCTTGAAATAAAGCTCCAGTTATTGCCAACTGGCTTCCAATTCCAAATCCAATTGCAATATAGCCAAGTTGCCCTATTGAAGAATAAGCTAACAGCTTTCTTAAATCATCTTGCATAAATGCTATTATTGTTGCTATGAATGCTGACAATGCCCCTATAACAGCAAGTATGTAATTTGGTGAAATATGGGAAAAATATTCCTCCATTATTTTTGCTCCTGGTAATATAAACATGAATAAAAACATTCCATAATAACCAAGTTTGCTAAGTCCGCCTGCAAGAAAAGCTACAAATGGCTCGTCACATTTTGAATAAACCACAGGAGCCCATACATGCAATGGCATCAACGCTGCTTTAACGGCAAAGCCTGAAATCATTGAAATTATTGCAATGACTGTTTCCACATTTGCTGTTAAATTAATTTCTGAAAATAGAAGTGAATTATTTTGAGAATATAAAAGCAAGATTCCAAATATTATTAAAAATGCTGATAAAGCAGAAAACACAAGATAAATTATTGTAGCCTCTTTATCCTTATTTCTATAAATTAGGATGAAAGAAGACCACGACATCATCTCCCAGAATAAAAATAATGTTAGCATATCCCTTGCAAGTAATATTCCAAAAGATGAAAATAAAGCTAAAAGCATGAAAGGATAGAAGCCATCATTTTTATCATAGAATGAATATGAGAAGAGCATTATTGCAGGAAAAATTGAAAAAATCATAATTCCAAAAAACCATGATAAGGGAGTTATTGCAAGATGCAATGTTATTCCAGCTATTACAATATTCATTGATTTTTCGATTCCAAAAGAAAATAGCTTAAATCCATACATATTTGCCCAATCAAGCAAAGCAAATAAAGGAAGCAGAGAAATAAAGAAGGCTATTAGAGATGCAAGCTTTTTTCCAACAAAAAATGTTATTGCTATCGCAACCAATAATTCAGCTATTATTATATCGAGCATTTATACACCTCCTAACAAATGCATGTTAGCCATATTGTAAATAAAGGGAAGCAATCCAAATGCAATAGAAAATGTTGAAAGTGCAGCCATTGGATATGCATAGCTTGGCTCCAGCTTTTCTTCCCCAATACTGCGATACAAATACCTTGCAAAATATGCAGCTTCAATTATCCCAGAAAAGAATATTAAAATTATAACAAGCCAAAGCTTTTCGCTGGCGGCGCCGAGCAAAAGATACCATTTTCCCCAGAAGCCTGCAAGAGGTGGCATTCCTATGAGGCTCAATACAGCTGTTATTCCGCCATATTTTGTCAATGCGCTCCCCATTTTATTTTTATGACTTAGAAGGAAAAGAGATGATTTTGCTGAAGCATGGCTGACTATAAGGAAGAATGAAGCTGGAATTGAATATCTGATTCCTTGGCTAACTAAAGAAAATGCAATTAAAATAAGGCCCATTTGTCCTATTGATGAATAAGCAAGCATTCTTTTTACATCTGTTTGCATAAAAGCTGCAATCTCGCCCATTAAAAGAGTTGCTACACCAACCCATAAAGCAATCTCATAAGTATGCATTGATGGGAAAATAACTATCAGGAGGCGAGCTATTGCATAAATCGCTGCTTTAGATGGACCAAAAGATAGCAATGAAGCTATGCCAGAACTTGCTCCTTCATAAGCATCTGGAACCCAACCATTTAATGGAAATAATTCCGCTTCAACTCCTATGCCTGTTAAAAGAAGAGCAAATGATATCCATTTAATATTTTCATCCATTGTTGCAATTCTATTTGCTATATCATATATATTCAAACTTTTCATCTGGCTATAAAGCAAAGCTATGCCCATTAATATGAATGTTGAACCAAGAGAGCCCAGCACCATATATTTTATTGCTCCTTCCACTGCTTTTTCGCTTTTTTTAGATGCAATTAAAGCATAAGAAGCTACAGCAGTTATTTCAAAGAATACAAACATGTTAAATATATCTCCAGTTATGACAATTCCTGTAGAACCTGCTACAGCAAGCAAATAAAGCATGTGAAATTTGAAACTTTTTTCTTTTAAAGTTGAAACAAAATTTATTGTGCCAAATACGTTTATTATTACAGCAAGTAAAGCAGAAAGATTATCAATGGCAAGATAAATCCCTACAGGAGGGGAGAATGCTATTATTTCATAAATCATTCCTTTATTATAAACTTCAAAAAGAATTAAAATTGCAAAAATAGAATTCAATGTTAGTATTGAAATTGCAAACCATTTTGATATTTTCCTTATTAATGGAATTAAAAATGCAGATAACAGAGGAATTGCTATTAACAATACTGGATGCATTACCATTTCATCCCTCCTCTATATTCTAATGTTCCTTTTTTTGAGTAATATTTTATTAACAACACCAAAGCAAGAGCTGTAACAGATACACCAATAACAATGGCTGTTAAAACCAAAGCTTGGGGCAATGGATCAACATATTTTGCAAAATTTGCATTTTCTATTGGAGCTGTTCCTCCTGGAAGGTAGCCAATAGTTATAAGCATCAGATTTACGCCAGTATCCATTATTGAAAGAGAAATAAATATTTTCATCAGATTTCTTTTTGTCATGACTCCATACAAACCTATTGATAAAAGAGAAGCAACTGTAAAATATGAAGCCATTATAACCCCGTTCATTCCTGCACCTCCTTTAAATTCTGAACAACAGATGCAAGTTCTGAACCAACTTTAAATCCAACTGCAATATATATAAGAGGTATTATTCCAGCACTAATCAAATAGCCAACATTTCCAAGACCGAGATAATTCTGCAAGAAATATGTTGCAAATATTAAGCCAAGCAATCCAATCAAAACAAATGTCATGCCGGCAAGGCTCTCCAATACTGACAACTTCTTTTCATTCATGAAGAATTTTGGATACGAAAGCATCATAAGCAAGAAGCCTGAAGCGATGACAGAGCCGCCGGGGAACCCGCCGCCTGGCGTTAAATGCCCATGAATAAATATGTATGCGCCTGTGAGCAATGCAAATGGAAGGACAACTTTTGAACCTTCTCTTAAAATTAAGTTAGCTTCTCTTTTGCTTTTTTTCCTTGAATATAGGTTGTATAGCAGGAAGCCGACACCTGTTGCAGCTGTAAAAAGAACTGTTACCTCTCCAAGAGTATCAAAGCCACGGTATTCAACAACTATTGCAGTGACAACATTTGTAGCACCTGTTTCATTTTTTGTATCCTTTATATAATGTTGGGGCACACTTTCATTTGCAGTGCTTTCATTTATTGGATTTGTATAATCATATTTGCTCTGCATGTAATTATATGAAGATGAAATCTGATAAAATGCAAAAATTAACGATATGAAAAAAACTGCTGCTATAATTATGCCAGCCTGCTTTCTCATTCTTCCCACCTTCCTGTTTTACCTATAGCATAGATAAATACAGCCATTGTTAAGCCTGCTCCTATAGAAGCTTCTGTTATTGCAACATCAGGTGCTTGCAAAAGCAAAAACATTATGGAAACAACCAAGCTTGCAATACCCATTGATATCGCTGCTGATAACAAATCTTTTGTTTTAACAGCATATAATGCAGATGCAATAGCAAGAAATGACATAACCCATGCTATTATCGTAAATTCTATCATTTTTTTCTCTCCTTGTATTTATCAATTATGCTCTTTTCCCATAGTTTTACACCAGCATTATATGACGCTCTTGCCAAAGAGCTTGCTCCAACAGGAGCTGTAAGAACAACAAAAAGTGCTATTATCAATAGCTTAATCATCCATGATAATTCAATTAAGCCAACTCCAAATAAAAATGATAAAACGCCTAGTGTGGTTGTTTTTGTTGATGCCTGCATTCTATTATATACGTCTGGCATTCTCACCAATCCAATCGTTCCAAATAAAAAGAATAAAGAGCCTATAAGGATGAATGCCATGCCAACATATTCAAGCCATATCATAGTCCTCCCTCCAGATATCGTGCTATTGCAACAACACCTATGAAAGCAAGTATTGCATATACAAGGGCAACATCAAGATATATAAAACGAGAAGATAATAGAGCAATTAAAATTAGCAAAGCAGTTGTTATATTTGTTAAGGCATCTAAAGCTACAGCTCTATCAGAAGCGGTTGGTCCTTTAAGCAATCTATATGTGCCTAAAGCAATGGCAAGAGAAAGAATCGATATTATCAAGTAAAAGAAATAGATATTCAAGAATACACCCCCTTCAGTAATTTTTCAAATTTTCCTTTTATTATATCTCCAGCTTTTTTAACTTCTGTGCTTTTTATGTCTACCCAATGAATATATGCTTTGTTGTTGTCGTAATCAATTGTCATTGTGCCAGGCGTTAAAGTTATTGCATTTCCAAGGAAAAGTTTTGCAGATGGTTGTTTTAATTTTGTCTCTACTTCAACTATGCCAGGATTAATTGGCAGGCTTGGGGATAAAACAATTCTTGCCATGTTTAAATTTGCTTTAATCATCTCTTTTAAAAAAACGAAAAGAAATGCTATGAAATATGCTATCCTGCGAGGATTAAAATATTTTATTCCCAACCCTTTGAAATTTTTATGTGTCAAAAACGAAACTCCTAATGCAATAACAAATCCAGCAAAAAATTCCTCTATAAACATACCAACAGATAAATTGGGGTTATATATGAGCCCAAGCCATATCAAAGTTAAGATTACGGTAACATATACAAATGAACTCCCTCCTTCCATGATACCACAAGAGGTATATATGCAGAATATATAACCATTTGGTTTAAAATTCGAACTATGGACAAAAGAGATGAAACAATATTGGATATGCTTTCGAAGAACGCAAGAATAAGTTATTCTAAAATAGCAAATAAGTTGGAAATATCTGAGGCAGCAGTTAGAAAAAGAGTAAAAAAACTTGAAGAAGAAGGTATTATAGAAGGCTATACAATAAAGATTAATCCTGAAAAGATTGGTTATAAAAGTGTAGCCCATGTTGGCATAGATACAAATCCTACTCACTTTCTAAAAATAGCATGCCGTCTTACGGAAATGGATACTGTCAAATGTGTTACTATAACATCAGGAGGGCACATGATAATGATTGATGTATGGGCTAAAGATAGTAAGGAATTAAATGATATATTAAATTCCATTAAAAAGATTGATGGTGTTGTTGCAGTAAATCCTTCCATTATTTTAGAAAGACTTAAATCATGGTGAAATTTATTTCCTATAAAAGCTTTTAAATGATAGATAAGCCGATAGATTTATATTTAATTTTTATATTTTGGTGAGGAGGGATAAAAATGGCAGAACAGCAGGAAAATGTGGTCTATGTGGGGAACAAGCCACCAATGAACTATGTGTTGGCGGCAATAACCCAGCTAAACTCTGGGGCACAACAAGTAGCAATAAAGGCAAGAGGAAGAGCAATTTCTAGAGCAGTCGATGTTGCAGAGATTGTCAGAAGAAGATTTGTGCAGGATGCACAGATAAAGGACGTAAAGATATTTACAGAAGAGCTACAGAATGACGAAGGTGGAAAAGTGAATGTCTCTTGCATTGAAATTTACCTGGCTCGTTCTTAAGCCAGGCCTCTTTTTTCTTTTTTGTGTAAATGGAAAACCTTAAAAAAATCGGTTTTATTATGGAATAATGAAAATCTGGAAAA